>NZ_JAMQUS010000072.1:0-45473 GCF_025594995.1 Turicibacter sp. GALT-G1 | reverse complement strand
CATATCAATGAAAGACCTTCAGAAGTGATCCAAAGACTCTGCGAAAAAATGTGAAAAACTTATCTGTTTCTATATATATGAACCAATAACCGTCATTGCTCGCCTAAGTGAAAATCTTAAAACGTCATAAAAACAGACTTCTTATAGAGCGAGCCTTATTATAACATCTCCTTTACTTCTTGCACATACATATTCAGTAGTTTACAACAAAAATCCCTTCATTTTCTCTATCATCCAACGAGAAAGATAGCTCTAATTCACGGATTATCCAAATAAAAAAGCGATCTAACGACCGCTTTTATTCTAATTCCTTGAATGAAAGACGAAGTTCACCACTAAATGGAATCTCTTCATTTTGATTATGAAAAAACACAGTAATCAGTGGCTCTAACTGATTAACAATCAGTCGTGATTTTAAAACGTCGTAGGTGACTGTTTTGGGACTGATGGCTGTAATCAATGGAACCTCCCCATTTGTATCAATTAATCTTCCTTTCAATTCAATCGCATATTCAGATTTATTAACCCAAATCGATTCCCATTCAACCGACTGATTTTCAAGGCTAATGATGGGTAATGCATGTATCCCCTTTAAAGAGGTAATTTGATTGCCTTGAGCAAGTAAAGCTAGCAAATGTGGAAGCTTAGTAATCGGCGTTAAATCTTTTACCCGATTATTCATAATACTTAATGCTTCTAATGACTCGACGCTAGCTAACGGTGTTAAATCCTCTATATGATTATGATTTAAATCTAAAAACTGAAGTTGTTTCAATTTTTTTAACGGCTCTAGATTCTCAATTTGATTTTGATTGGCAAATAACATTTGAAGGTACTTAAGTGCCGAAATTGGCTTCAAATTATGTACTTGGTTCCCATTAATATTGAGTTGGTACAATAAATATAACTGACTTAATGGTTCAAGTGATTGTATCTTATTATCATCTAAATAAAGGACTTCAAGATTCACGAGTGGTAACAAGACTGCCAAATTAGAAATCCCAACTCCTCTCATCGATAATAAGGTTAATTGTTTCATAAATCGAAGTTCATCATAGCTTTGAAGCGGATTATAATCAAGAAATAACGTCTTTAAGTTTTTTAATTTTGTTAAAGGCCATACACTTTGAATCTGATTTTTACTGAGGTTTAAACTTTGTAGATCTACGAGTGAACTCATAGGTCTTAAATCTTTGATTTGATTATTCATTAAGCTGATTTGTCGAAGATTAACCATATCTTTTAAAGGTGTAATATCAATAATCTCATTATGATTTAAATATAGTGCGGTAATCTGAGTTGCATAACTCATCCCAGTCAAATCTTTGATTTCTTTGTTATCTAACGTGACAGTTCCTTGTAAATTTGCTAACTGATCTTTAGTAATTACTTGGTCAGCTGGCTGATTTAAATATTGCTTATTTAAGGCAGCTTTTAATTTTTCGTCTCTTATAACATTATTCAATGGTCATCACATTCTTTCTAGTCTGCTACAAATTCCTTTCACTTATCTTGCTGTTAATATGACCAGGATACAATATAAGATATTCTCTGTTTCTTAGGTTGGCACGTTAAATGACATAAAAAAAGCTTCACTTCCGCTCGGAAGTGAAGCTTTTCTCTTACTTATAAGTACTTGTATCAATATATTCATTATACACCAAGCTACCATTTGTATCATACCCCAATAAGTAAGTTTGATATTTGTTCTGCCCTACTTGTTTAACCTGTGGTTTATACGTCACTCCATCCAGGGCATCTTCATTTGACCAAAATTCAATCGTTAACGTTCCACCACTCGTATAGGCATTAATATAAATTGGATAATCTAATGTATTTACGAATTTAAAATCGATTGCATTTTCTGCCATCGTCGCATCCAGTCCGACAGGTACATATCCAACTTGTAAACTATGATTACGACGTTCAGTAGGCATAATTCCAGCTAGTAACACAGTGTTATAAAGCGTTGACGATACTTGACAGATTCCGCCTCCAACTCCATTAACCGGTTGAGCGTTAACAAAGATAGTTGCATCAACATAACCATTTGAATAAATAACAGGTGACACTTTATCTGTATACGAGAACTCATCCCCAGGCATTAACAATGTCTTGTTAATTTTAGATGTTGCTAGTTCTACGTTTTTCGATCTTGGAATACCGACTGGGAAGCTTGAGCTATAAGTTGAGATTTTATAGTTCACTGACTTTAACAGTTCAGGATCTTTCGCTTGTTTATCAACGATTCCTTCTGCTGTCACTTCTATAGTCTCTGCGGAAACTTCATTTAATGCCGTTTTAACCTGCTCTTTAATTGCATCTGCATCAATCGAATAGCCTGCATGTCCTTCCGTCACTTCAAAGTTCCCTGCTGAAACCATTTTAAACGTTGGCTCTTCTTTGTCAACATAAAGCTGCTGTGCAATGGATTGAATCCATTCATCCACTAATGACTCATCATAGCTATATTCAATAGTATATTCAACTACTGGTGCTGCTTCAATTCTTTTTGCTTGTTCAAGAATTTCTAAATCTTTACCAAGTGCAAAAATTTCATCAGTTAATTCATTAACATCTTCACTCGCAACAAAGCCTAATTCTTTTAACGTCTTTGAAAAAGTTTGATCATCAATTTTAACTTCAATCAAACGTGATTCAAGCCCTTCAACTTCTTCTTTTAAGACAAGTTCTAAATTAGCTTTAGAGATTTCTGATACATCCTTCTCATTCACTTTAATATTTGGAAATGTAATGTCCTCATACGTCAGAACTAATTCTTTAGCCTGATAGTATTCATATGCTTTAATCCCCCCGAATACTAATCCAACAGTTAAAATTCCGACAGCCCCTCCAATTAATAATTTTTTCTTCTTACTCATAACATGACCCCTTTAATTCAGTCTTTAATCTCCTTATCTCTCTCTCATAAGCCCACATTTATCATAACATAATGTCACGTTTTTTTAAGAATATTTCATTTTTTTGGTGTTTTTTTCCAATAATTCGACTTACTCTTTGACATTAATCATGTAATTAAAATGTTCTCCCTTTCCACTTTCAAAACTGATGAGATATTCGCCAGGTCCTGCATAACTATAATAATTAAAACAGCTTTGATCCGTATTGGCTTGCAAATAGACGAGCTTACAAATCATTTCATCATTAACAATAGGTTCATAAAGAATATGAGGACTTTTAGCATAATTCCCAATATTATATGCGATGGTTGCTTCAGCTAAACTTTGTGGTTTTAATGCAATATCTTGATAAAAAACAGTCGGATGAACAACAGACTGTAACGTTTGAGACATAATAAACTCTGGCATAAAATAACGATAATTAAAATGGAGGACTAATGCCTTTTTAAATCCCTCATGCGAATCTTGAATAACTTCATAATCAGTCAACGTTACTTGCCAAAGGACATCGTTTTGATCTCCAGATAAAAAGACAACAGGATCTCCCATCGCATAAAATCGATTACTTTCATAATCCTCTCGATTAACCTCATCCATAATTAACAAACGTTGATGTTCTTCCGACACCTCATCATTAATAGGTTCAGATTTTTTTTCACACCCACAAAGATATATTCCTAGCATTAAGATAACAATCCAGCGCTTCATCTACCCCATCCTTCTTTTAAACTATTCTATCATTAACGGTTGTTTAATTGCGACACTTACCACTTGGTGACTAATGCCCTAAATTTTAAATCCTAATTCAAACTCAACAAATTCACGTGGTACCTCGCCATAAACGGACAACTCGCTTATCTTTCATAAAAACAACTAAAACCATTTAATCACTAAGGTCATCTGTCACTTCTATAACGACTAATTTATTATAAATTAAGACTACCATTAAACCCACTATCATGACAATAAAAAATAACCCTACACGTTTCATTTTCCCACCTTTTTTTCAATCTAATCCTTTTCACCCTCAAAATTCTATAAGTAATTTACAAAATGATGCAGGACTGTCATTAATGATCTAGCCTCATTTCTATTAATTAACATTTCCCTTAGTTCACTCGTCACAACGACCTTTTCTAACGATAAATCATTCTCTTCTCATTCATGTAACTACACTTATAGTGTATATTCATCTTAAAAATACAAATTGTAAAAATAAGGAAATAGACTCATTGAATCTTTAATCCATACAAACTATAATAAACTTAACGATTCAGGAATGGGGGAAATTAAATGAATCAAACGTTAATCATCATAAAAAAAGTTTTAAAAAACGGATTTTACTGTCTATTATGGTTCTGGATGCTTATAAACTTAGGATGGAGTTTAACCATTGGGTGTGCCGATCCAATGATTATCATGCCAGAAGAAGTCGTTCCATGGATGACGTCCATGTTCATTGTCACAATGATTTATTTATTAATGGTACCATCTCAAAAATGGAACTGGACACTCCTTCCCATTATCGGACTTTGGAGCATTCAATATATTTATGCACTTATTTTTCACTATCATCCGTACGATACATTAATGGATGGAATCGGATTTTTCGCAACTTTGACATGCTATTTACACAACTATCTAAACTCAAAAAAGCAATCAATAAACCAAACAAATAAAATGGCCTAATCGGCCATTTTTTTATCTCTTTGATTCTATTTGATATAATTCCTTTAAAAAAAGAGAACCCTTAAGGTTCTCAAATAAGTATTTTACTTTTCGCTTAAATATTAATTTTGTTATTCTGATACACTTTCGTTGTTTTCAAGATCATTGCTTGTCTCTTCTGGTACTACTTCTGCTTCATTTTCTTCAGAATTTTGTTCAACATTATCTTTTGGCTCATTTTCATCTACGTTCTCACCGGCTGTTAGATCTTCTGTGTTGATATCTGTTTCTTCTGAAGTGGTAGGTTCAAAAACTTCAACCTCTCCACTTTCATCACTATTTTCAATTGAAGCATTCATATCAGACGGTTCCTCTTCATTTAAAATAGGAAGATCTACTTCGTTTGATGAAATAAATAAACCTTTAATCCATTCACCAATTCCTCTGACTAAATCAACGAACCAGTTACCAATTTTTTCTAAAACCCCAGACTCTTTCAGCTTAACTCCCGCTTCTTTTAAACTTTCAGAAATACTGTCACCGATATTTTTCATCGTCTCTTTAATATCTTTATAATCGATATCTAATTTATTCACGTCTTCCATTAAGTTGGCTATTCTTTCAGTTGATTCTTCACTCAAATCGACTCCATAATTATTTGTGACGTTCACAATAATTTGTTCGATTTGAGTGGAGTTTGGAGAGTCTTTAATAACTTGCTGCTTAATATCATTGATAATCCCAGATGCTACCGTTGAAGAATCACTTGAAGAATTAATTTCATTGTCTGGATTATTCAATATTTCATCCGCTATTTCTAACGTTGTATCGATTTCTTCTTTAGCAACAATTTTATTTTCTTCAGATAAACTTTCTCCCATAATTTCCTCTGCACCCGCTAAAATCCCTGCTAATGCAGATTCACCCGTTACCATAAACGGTGCCGATACAATAACCTCACAATTTAAAATCCCAGAAGTGATTAATGCATTCGCAAACATTTCATTCGTTACTAAACTTACATTTTTAGAAGAAACATTAATTCCTCCTTGGTCCGTTAACTTCACATAAGCTGATGAATACCAGCCACCTTTATAGTCATCTAATGCATCTGGCGCTAATCCTAATTGTTTAATCGCTGTTTCATTATCTACATAGATAGCCTCCATCTCATCTGAAACACCAAAATAATCTCTTAATGCTGCTTCTTCACGTTGATTCAAACTTGAACCAAATGATAAAATTTCCCCTTGACGATACTCACCAGTAAATGATGATTTAGCAAAGGCTGTCATTGATACACTTAATCCAGCAACTACTGTTAAAGCTAGCACTGTTTTTTTAATCAAACTATTTTTCAACATATTATAGTTCCTCCCTAGTTCTGCTATATGATAACAAATCAGTCATTTATCTCTACCTCTTCCAAAATCAATGGTATTTTACCATGTTTTAATTCATGATGAAATATAAATTTAACAGAACTATCACTTAAAGTCATGTAAAAGCTGTATAAAAACAACACAATTTTTTAACTACTTCACAAAAAAAACGGAGCAAAATCACTCCGTTTTAGTTCTCTATTTGTAACAATTAATAGCCCTCGGCTATTAACCTTTGAACTTTTTCATCTTTAACCTTAACACCAGCTTCTTTTAATTCTTGAATTTTTTTTGCAAATTGAGGAAGATATTTTTCATTAGCAACTAACATTTCATCTAATACTTGCTTTGCAATATTTCCTCCCATCACTTGTGGATTTAATAAGAAAGCCTGTAAAGCTAAACCATAATCACCTGTTATTGCAGCTTCAATTGTACATTCTTCCATAGCCTTCATGACTTGTAGCCATCCTTTTTCAGCACTATTTAGTTTCCCCCACGCAACAGGAGATGCTCCCTTGGCTGTTAAATAACTCGTTACTTCAATGATACTATCAGCATCTAAATCAGGTAATGCTCCATTATTTTTTGTCGATACCACCATCGGAATATTTTTATTATTATAGATTGCATTAATACATTCGCAGGCAGCATCGCTATAATATGTTCCTCCACGTTGTGTGAGTTGTTCTGGCTTATAATTAAGAGTTGGATCTTTATATAATTCAAATAGTTCCGCTTCTGTCTTCTTAACTTGTTCTCCTCGTGTACCTATCCCATGATACTCTTCTAATCCATGCTTTAACATTTCATCTTGTAAATAATAATATCGATGATATCCACATGGAATGACTTTCATTTGTTCTAATTGTTCTCTCACAAAATCAACTTTAAAAATATTAGTAGGGGTTCCATCATCTTTGGTATACATGGCATCAATAATATCTTCTGTAATGTCTTTTCCTGTTTTATCAAATACTTTATGCCAGTGAAAATGATTTAAGCCAGCAAATTGATAAATTAATTCTTCCCCATTTATCGAAAGCATTTCAGGTTCTTTCATCATCGAGTTCACGGGTACATTACATAAACCAATGCATTTTTCCCATTTTCCATATTTGATCACTGTTTCCGTAATCATTCCACTTGGATTTGTAAAATTAATTAACCAGGCATCTGGACATAACTCTTTCATATCCTCTACGATATCTAAAATAACCGGAACTGTTCGGAAGGCTTTCATCATTCCCCCAGCCCCATTTGTTTCCTGACCAAGCATGCCATAAGAAAATGGAATTCGCTCATCTTTAATGCGTGCATTTAATAAGCCTACTCTAAATTGAGTTGTAACAAAATCTGCATCAATTAATGCTTCACGACGATCAAGAGTTAAATAAACTTTTACATCATACGGTGATGCATCCCACATTCTTTGTGCCATTTGTCCAACAATCTCTAATTTTTCTTTTCCCTCTTCTACGTCGACTAACCAAAATTCTTTAATCGGGCACTCTTCATATCGTTTGATAAATCCTTCCATTAATTCAGGAGTATAGCTACTTCCTCCCCCAATTGTTACAATTTTAATGCCATCCCTTTTCACCTTCATCTACCTCCGAATGAACTTATAAGAATCTGTTAAGAAATTACCTTTACTAATCAAGAAACGTAGAGGTTGCTCTCATGATCTCCAATTAAGATAAATATTCTTTTTTTTACCTAGACCTCAAAAGATAGTTCCTCTAATTATAATCAACCTTAGAAATCAAAAAGCTTTACCGTAAATCCCCTAGAATTTCTCAGAAAATATAGTTTTTGGCTAGAAGTGTTATCTCTCCTTCAATCAAAAAATTACCTATATTATAAAATAAGTTTATAAATTTGTAACTTTTCCCTACTCACGCTAATTTTAGAGTTTAGAGGTGAGAAAAATTTATATTACGCTAATTGTTCACCATTCGACTCAATGACTTTTTTATACCAATCATATGATTTCTTTTTCGAACGTTTTAGTGTTCCATTCCCATCATTATCTTTATCGACATAAATAAAACCATAACGTTTTTTCATTTCACCTGTTCCAGCGCTGACCAGGTCAATACACCCCCAAGTGGTATAACCTATTAAATCTACACCATCTAATTCAACAGCTTCTTTCATTGCTTTAATATGTTCACGTAAGTAATCAATTCGATAATCATCTTTCACATAACCGTTAGCATCAGGAACATCAACGGCACCTAGTCCATTCTCCACGATAAAGAGTGGTTTTTGATAACGGTCATATAAGGCATTCATTGTAATACGAAGACCTAATGGATCGATTTGCCATCCCCATTCACTAGCTTCTAAATATGGATTTTTTAGAGTTTCAAAAGCATTTCCGTCTGTTGTTTTATTCACTTCTGGATCTGCACTTGTTAAGCGAGATGAGTAGTAAGAGAATGAGATGAAGTCAACGGTATGATTTTTTAAGATTTCAACATCCCCTTCTTCAAATGGAATTTCAATTCCTTCACGTTCAAGTTGTTTTAATGCATAGGCTGGATATTCTCCACGTGATTGAACATCAATAAAGAAATAATTTTCTCGATCTTTTTCCATTGACTTCCAAACATCAGCAGGATGACATGTATTTGCATATGTATTTCCCGCTGCTAACATACATCCAATTTTAAACTCTGGATTAATTTCATGACCAATCTTTGTTGCTAATGCACTTGCTACGAGCTCATGATGAGCCGCCACATATTTAACTTGTTGTTTATTTTCACCTTCTTCAAAGCATAAACCAGCTCCCATAAAAGGGAAATGTAAAATCATATTAATCTCATTAAATGTTAACCAATACTTCACTTTGTTTTTATAGCGTTTAAAGATGACTTCACAATAGTGTACATAATGATCAATCATTTGGCGACTTCTCCAAGAACCAATGGTCTCAATTAGATGCATTGGTACATCAAAGTGACAAATCGTCACAAGTGGCTCAATCCCATACTTTAAGCATTCATCAAATAAATTATCATAAAACTGTAAGCCTGCTTCATTTGGCTCCAATTCATCTCCTTTTGGAAAAATACGAGACCAAGCAATGGATAAACGATAACACTTAAATCCCATTCCTGCTAACAGTGCAATATCCTCTTTATAATTATGATACATATCAATAGCCTCATGACCCGGATAAAAATGATCATCATCGCATCTAAACATCTTCATTTCACCTGAACCAACTGAAAAACGATCGACACCTGCAGGCATCACGTCAACATTCGCTAATCCACGTCCACCTTCTAAATATGCTCCTTCACATTGATTGGCTGCCGTTGCGCCTCCCCATAAAAAATCCTCTCTAAATGCCATACTACTTCCTCCTTATTATCGTCGAATAAATTTTCCTAATATTTAAAAAAACTAGCTGAAGAAATTCAGCTAGTTTTGAATTAATTAGTGCCTTTCTCTGCTTGTAAATTCATCTTATCTATTTTGCGAATAAATGGTAAGTAAACGAAGAAGGATAAAGCTAAAATAAAAGTTTGTAAGACAGCCATTTTCCATCCTCCTACTAAGAACCCTGAAACAATTGGTGGTGTTGTCCATGGAACCATTACTCCACCAAACATTGGGACTAATCCAACTGCAATTGAGAAGTATAAGATTAATCCAGAGATGACTGGCATAGCAATAAATGGAATCGCTAAGAATGGATTCATTACAATTGGCGTCCCGAATAAAATTGGCTCATTAATATTAAATAGCCCTGGAACCCCCCCTAATCTACCTAACTCTTTACATTGGGCAGACTTTGCAAAGAAAATCATGTAAATAACTAATCCAATTGTCATTCCAGCTCCTGTTACATTTATAAATTGATCAAGGAACTGTTGGGTTACGATGCGTCCACCATTTTCAATTGTTAAAGCCATTCCAGAATCTAGGATTGCTTGATTGGCTAATGAGTTAGCCGTTAAAACTGAACCGATAATTCCACCAACAATCGTTGATCCATGAATACCAAAGAACCATAAGAATGGAATCATTAAGGTCATCACAATAACTCCACCTAAAGAATCTGTTAAACCTTGTAATGGTGTTTGAATAAATGCATAAACAGCTTCAATGAATGTTGTATCTAAGACAAATTTAAAGAAGGAATAAATAAGTGTCGCTCCTGTAACAATGACAAACCCTGGAATCAACGCTGTAAATGAATTGGCCACTCCTTCTGGTACACCAGCCGGCATTTTAATTCGAATATCATTCTTCATGAACCAAGAATAAATCCAACCAACTAATAAACCAATAATAATTGCTGAAATCATCCCTTGACCTGCTGTCCATGTTTTGTTAATAACATTGCTTACAATTTCTCCACTTTCAGTTACAACAAAAGAATCTGTTGTTAAAATAAATGTTACCGCTGCCAATACCCCTGCATTTAATGCCTCATATCCTTCATTTTTAACATATTTATAAGCAATACCGATAACCCCAATAAGTGCAATAATATTAAATGTAGCACCATATGCTTGATTTAATGGGTCAATCCATCCCATTGAATCAAACCAATTAACAACAGCTGGAACTGGAAAATTAGCTAATAATAAGAATACTGAACCCACAATTGTTAATGGCATCGTATATAGTAGCCCATCTTTTAGGGCTACAACTCCCTTTAAACTAACAAACTTCATAATTGCTGGAATTACTTTGTTACTAAAAAACTCTTGCATCTAAATCCCCCCACTATATGTATAGTCTCTATTTTAATTTTAATGCAAAATCTAATACATTCTTTCCATTCATCATCCCGTAATCTACCATCGGAATTACAGCTACCGGAATATTTTTAGGCTTACAAATTTGCTCTGCTGCTTTTAATCGATAACCAACTTGTGGACCAAGTAAGGCGATATCACAGTCATTTGTTTCCTTTTCCATTTCAGCTTCAGGATAAGCTGCAATTTGTACCTCCATTCCCTTTACAGCTGCTGCTTCTTCCATTTTTTTAACTAACATACTTGTTGACATTCCACCTGCACAAAATAATTTGATTTTTAACATTTTACATTCCCCCTTGAATTATTGATGATATTTATCGCTATAGAGTTCAATAAACTCTTCCGCTACAATTTTTAATGTCTCAGTTGTCATTAATTGATCTTCGGCATGCATAAGTAATAAGCTAAATTCTGATTTTTCACCTGCTGCTTCTTTTTGAATCAATGAAGCATGTGCATGATGACCATCAACAAACACTTTAACTCCATCTTCAATTAACTGTTTTGCTGCTTGAATGTTACCTTTTTTTGCCTCTTGAATTGCCTCGACATACATACTTCGCGCTGTACCTACAGCTGAAATAATTTGAAAACTAATTAATTCATTTCCATTCACTCAATTTTCCTCCTATCCTAATTGTTGCCCATTACTTTCAATCACTTTTTTGTACCAATCAAATGAGAGTTTTTTGCTTCTAGCTAACGTTCCATTTCCTTCATTATCACGATCGACATAAATCATCCCGTAACGCTTCTTCATTTCACCTGTTCCAAATGAAATGAGATCAATACATCCCCAAACGGTGTATCCTATAACATTCACGCCATCTAAGTTAATAGCTTTTTCCATTTCCTCAATATGATTTCTTAAATAGGTAATTCGATAATCATCATAAATCATTCCATCTTCCGATATTTGATCAATAGCGCCAAATCCATTTTCTACGATAAATAGTGGTAATTGATAACGATCATATAAGATATTTAACGTGTAGCGTAATCCAACAGGATCAATCTGCCATCCCCAATCTGACGCTTTAATGAATGGATTTTTAACAAAGTTTTTAAAAGCTTCATTAGCTTTTGTTTCTAAATTGGCTTTAACGGCCGCCGACATGTAATAGCTTAACCCAATATAATCCACTTTACCTTCTTTAAGGATCTGTTCATCGCCAGGTTCGATTACAATATTTAGTCCGTTTCGTTCCCACATCTTTTTCGCATAGTTTCCATATGCACCACGACAATGAACATCGGCATAATACCAACGTTTTCTCATCTCTTCTTCACAAAGCATCATATCTTCTGGGGCACACGAGTACGGATAGATCGGAACCATGGCCATCATACATCCGATTTTAAAATCTGGATTTATTTCATGACCTATTTTCACGACTTTCGCACTTGCAACTAATTCATGATGAACAGCTTGGTAAACAACTTCTTCCCGATTGTCATCTTCATTAAATATAATTCCTGAATTACAAAACGGAAATAAATCTTCCTCAAAATCAGCTTGATTATTAATTTCATTAAATGTCATCCAATATTTGACCTTATCTTTGTATCGTTTCATAACCGTTTCAGCAAATCTTACAAAGAAGTCAATACATTGACGATTTCTAAATCCCCCGTACTCTTTAACTAAGTGATATGGCATTTCAAAATGAGATAATGTAATGACGGGTTCAATCTTATATTTTAATAATTCATCAAATAAGTTATCATAGAATTTTAACCCTTCTTCATTTGGTTCTAATTCATCTCCTTTTGGAAAAATACGTGTCCATGCAATTGAGGTTCTAAAACATTTAAACCCCATCTGTGCAAATAATGCCACGTCTTCTTTATAGTTTGAATAAAAATCAATTCCTGTATGATTAGGGTAATAGTTTCCATCCTGTATTCCATCAGTAATCTTTCGTTTGACACCATGAGAACCTGCTGTCATTACATCTGCAATACTTATTCCCTTTCCTCCCTCATTCCAACCTCCTTCAAGTTGGTGAGCAGCTACTGCTCCTCCCCATAGAAATCCTTCCGGAAATTTATTTGACATCATCAATCCTCCCCCTAGAGTTTGAACTCTCTTACTCTTGATTACACGCTCATTATAACAAACGCTTACAAGTCTGTCATTAATTTCAAATTTCAAAAAAACAAGTAACGAATTCAAAAATTTTTTCCATAAAAAAAACTTGTTTTTTACTATTTTACAAACAAAAAAAGCTTATGAATGCATAAGCTTTTAAGCTAAACGATCTCAATATCTTGTAGTAAGTGTTGAACTTTTTTTCCAATTTTCTCTAAAATAAAAATGACAGGCACTTGTGTGGTGAGGTCTCCATACTGTACTCTATCTATCGGCATATAGTAAGTTAAACAAACATCTGACATTTTAGCAATAGTACTTGTTTCACTATTTGTTAAACAAACAATCGCACAATTAAATCTAATAAAACGTCGCAATTGTTCCATCACTTGTCCCGTCTCACCTGAAACCGATAAAACAACAATTACAGCTCCATCATAAAATCCAGCTGGAACTGGATAATAGGGATCATCAATATACTGGGCAACCTTTCCACTATTTGTTAAATATCTCGCTCCATACTTTGCTACAATTCCTGAACTTCCAATTCCAAGGAAAATGACCTTTGAAGCATAATAAATTAAACTTGCTACTTCATCCAGCTGTTTATTAAACTCTTCTGAATCTGCTCTATAAAAAAAATTTACCAATACTCTAATATCCTCTTTTTTAGCCTGATTAGGAACCTCATTTAGGTACATCTTATACTTTACTTTAAATTCAGAATACCCATTACACCCCATT
Organism: Turicibacter sp. GALT-G1; assembly: GCF_025594995.1. Lineage (NCBI taxonomy): Bacteria > Bacillati > Bacillota > Erysipelotrichia > Erysipelotrichales > Turicibacteraceae > Turicibacter > Turicibacter sp. GALT-G1. Next base: position 31,882 of record NZ_JAMQUS010000072.1, on the reverse strand, counting down.
TTTTTACAAAATCGAAGAACTGTTGTAGTTGAAACATGTGAACCTTCAGCTAACTCTCTTATTTTCATCTCAAGAACTTTCTCTTGATGTCTCATAATATAATTATAAACTTCTAATTCCAAGTCATTTAAATCTTTAACCTGCTCATATTTAAACACTTTGATTCCCCCATTATTCAAAGATTTCTACTTTCCAACTCACTTGTCACTCTATTCATTATAAGCAAATAATTAACCGTTTACAGATGTTGATTTAAATTTAATTATACAGTTAATATTTTTTAAATTCAATATGAAAATAACCTGAGACAAAAGGATGATATGTTTATCTCTTTTTAAGAAACTAATGACTACACTTATAAGAATAAAAGCCTCTCAACATTGAGAGGACCTTATTTTATAGTTTTAAGTTAGCTAATGCATCAGCTAAAGCTGAATTCATAGGTTCTGCATTTTTTTCTTGTTCTCGAAGATATTTTTGAACGTCGCGCTTGCTTCCTTGTTTTTTCTGTTCTTGTTTTCGTTTATTATAAGTACTTAATTTTTCACGGTGACCACAAACACAGGCAAACATTCGGTTTTCGCCTTCACCACGAAGCTCTAACTTCTTATGGCAGTTTGGACAACGTGAATTTGTGATTTGAGAAATGGTTTTACGTGTTCCACATTCACGATCTTGGCACACAAGCATTTTTCCACGTTTTCCATTAACCGCTAACATTGGCTTTCCGCACTCTGGACATTTCGTTGTCGTCAGATTATCATGCTTATATTTTGCATCACTGCCTTTAATTTCTTGAACAACGGTTGTCGCATACTCACGCATTTGATTAACAAAACTTTGACGTTTCAATTTTCCACTAGCAATGTCACTTAATTTTTGTTCCCACTCTCCTGTTAGTTCAGGTGATTTTAAATCGGTTGGGGCTAAATCAAGCAACTGGCGTCCTTTTGAAGTCAAGTGAATCTCTTGACCTTTCTTTTCAATCATGAAACTATTAAATAACTTTTCAATAATATCTGCACGGGTTGCAACCGTTCCAAGTCCACCCGTTTCATTTAATGTTTTTACCACATCACTGGATACCCCATTCATAAAACGAGCTGGATTTTCCATTGCTGATAATAAGGTCGCCTCATTAAAGTAAGCAGGTGGTTGCGTACGACCTGATGTTTGAATGATTTTTAAAATTGGTAAAATAGTACCCGCTTCTACCAGCGGTAAGTTTTGATGATCATCAGCCTCTTCATCTTGATGGCTATAAATTTCTTTAAACCCTAATGAAAGGACGCGTTTTCCTTTCGCTACAAATGTCTCACTTCCAATTTTCGCTGTTAACGTTGTTTGTTCATAGACGAACGGTTTCGAGAGTACCGCTAAGAAGCGTTTCACGACTAAATCAAAAATCTTACGTTCTTTATCACTTAAATCCGTTAATAAAGCTGTTTGTTCGGTTGGAATAATCGCATGGTGATCACTTACCTTTTTATCATCAACGAACGATTTATTCGTCACAAGTTTACCTTTTAATAACTGATTTGCCACTGCACGATAAGGCCCAATCGCGACTGCTTTTAAACGTTCAGGTAACGTCTCGACGATATCTGTTGAAATGTAGCGAGAATCCGTACGAGGATACGTTAAGACCTTATGATGTTCATATAATTTTTGCATGATCGATAACGTCTCTTTCGCCGAGAAACCAAACATACGATTGGCATCACGTTGTAACTCCGTTAAATCATAAAGTCCTGGCGCATACACTTTTTTCTCTGTCTTCGCTACCTTCTCAATTTGAGCCGACTGGCCTTGTAACGACTTGAATAACTGCCCAATACGCTCCTCATTAAACGTCTTAATATCTTTCGACTTCCCATCTTGCCACGTCCACTTGATTCCTTGACTGATCGCCGTTAACCCATAATAAGTCTTTGGCTTAAACTGCTTAATCTCCTCCTCACGTTTAGCAATCATCGCCAATGTTGGAGTTTGAACCCGTCCACAAGATAGTTGCGCATTATGTTTCGTCGTTAAGGCACGTGTCGCATTCATCCCCACAATCCAATCCGCCTCTGAACGAGCAATTGCTGAAGAATATAGATTATCATAGTTGCGACCATCCTTTAACGTTTTAAATCCTTGTTGAATCGCTTTATCCGTCACTGAAGAAATCCATAAACGCTTGATCGGCTTTTTAACGCCAACTTTCTCAATAATCCAACGAGCTACTAACTCCCCTTCACGTCCTGCATCAGTAGCAATGATAATTTCAGAGACATCTTTTCGAAGCATTTGTTCCTTAACTGCTTTAAATTGTTTCGATGTTTTCGGAATCACCACTAATTTAAACTGTTTAGGTAACATCGGTAAATCTTCTAGATTCCATGATTTATATTTCACATCGTAAGCTTCTGGATCGGCTAATGTTACTAAATGACCAAGTGCCCAAGTTACAATGTAATCTTTTCCTTCTAAATAACCATTTCCTTGCTTGGTACAATTTAAAACGCGCGCAATATCGCGTCCAACGGATGGTTTTTCAGCTAACACTAATCGTTTGCTCATGTTTAACATCCTTTCTTGAGTTAAATTCTTATTCATTGTATCATTTTCACCTAAAAAAAACTACGCTTCGATATTTTTACAGAAAATGTAAACCTATGATATAATAACTCTAATCAAACAGGGAGGATTTAATCATGAAGAAATTTTTAATTTGGGGAAGTCTGATTTTACTCGTTCTGACGACATTAGTTCTTTATTACCTATCGCCATTTCCAACAAGTGATCCAGTACAAGTGAACTATCCCGATTCATTTATCATTACGACGGAGAATCATTTTGAAACACAAGTCATCAATGAATGTTCTGCGTTCTCAAGTGCTTATGTCATGCGACACTTTGGGGAAACTAAAAAAGGCCTTGAACTCTATGAGGAATTTGATTATAAACTTCCGTTTTCCGGATATGTCTTGCCAAAAGGAATTTTAGATTATTTCAAAGACAGTTCTTATGATGTCACTATGTATCATGGAACATTTGAAACGTTAAAAACACGACTCACAGAAGGCACGCCAATTATTGTTTTAGTCGGAGATGGGCTAAAATGGCAACATTATATGACAGTTGTTGGCTATGATGATTCACTCCATGAAGTCTATTTCTTTGACTCTTTACGTGAAGGGGATGAAAATCAAGAAGCACCAGGAAATCGCACCCTATCAACGGACTATTTTTTAAGTATGTGGGATAATGGGGTTCCAATCTTTCATCATGTCTACTTTACCACTCAAAAAAGGTAATCCTTTAAAATAGAAAAGGATTACCTTTTTTTTGTTTCTCTTGTTCTTGTTCAAACACTTCATGACGTCTGAGTTGTTGATCATAAGCACACCAACAAATAAGTCCCATCCAGACGACACTGAGAATACAAATGATTAAGAGTATTTGAATGAAGATGTTGACACTCACACTGAATCCTTCCTTTATGTTTAAGATAACCTTACTATTCCAAAATCACGCCTTATTATACATCATTAGGCACGAATCCTAACTTTTCTCATATTTTATCATAACGATTAATTGAAACTTAGAGGTGATTCGTATGACTCATTCTACTCGTGAGCAAATTGGTAATCGTACGATTTTAATAACGGTCGTCATGAATATCTTTTTATCCTTGATTAAATTACTAGCTGGATTCATTGGACATAGTACGTCAATGATTTCAGACGGAGTTCACTCATTATCTGATGTCATTAGTTCCATTGGCGTTTTTATTGGACTTCGAATTTCTCAAAAACCAGCGGATATTGATCATCCTTATGGGCATGAAAAGTTTGAAGCAGTCCTCAGTAAAATTTTAGCGTTCATCTTATTTTTAACAGGATTATCAATTGGATACTCTGCCATTGAAACGATTGTATCCAGCTCTTATATCATTCCTAAGATGATGACCATTTGGGCTGCCCTGTTATCAATCGGAGTTAAAGAATGGATGTATCATTACACCATTCGCCAAGCGAAAAAAATTGAATCAACCGCCTTAGCTGCTGATGCTTGGCATCATCGAAGTGACTCATTATCTTCGATCGGAGCCTTAATTGGGATTATAGGGGCACGTCTTGGATTCCCCATTTTAGATCCTTTAGCTGCATTAGTCATCACTCTCATCATTTTAAAAGTCGCGATTGAGATTTTCGTTGAAGCAACGAATCAAGTCATTGATAAGGCAGCCAGCCCTGAACTCGTTAATGAAATCATTCAACAAATTCAATCGGTTAATGGCGTTTTAGCGATTGATTCTTTAAAAACACGCGTTCATTCTAATCGAATTTATGTCGATTTAGAAATCTCAGTTGAAGCAACCTTAAGCTTAATTGAAGCTCATACGATTGCAGAAGCGGTTCATTATCAACTCGAACAAAACATTCATAAAATTAAACATTGTACTGTTCACGTTAATCCTCTGAAACTTCCAAGCGATCCTCCTTGTAAATATCATCATCCTCATGAATAAGCCTTTCATCCTATATTCTAATTATTACCCACAAATATTATTAGAGCACAACAAGAAGTAAAGAATCTGTTTTACTTGAAGTGAGTGATAACTTTGAAGTCGCAAACGATCAAATCCCATTAAAAAAAGCCCTACGCTAAGTGGGGCTTTTACTGTTGCACTGGAAACATATAATACGGCATCGCCGTTGTTACCGGGCGACCAACCGTTGGCAGTTGATAACTTGTCACACCCGATTGAACCATGGGATAGTTAGCAACAGCTTGTTGAGCCATTGGATAAGGTGTCATACCAGCTGGATACATCGCCGTCATTGGCATTTGATAAGTCGTGGGTTGGACATAGGTGGATTGCGCAGGAATGGTATACACATGGTGAGTCTCTTTAATCGGTTGTTTTCCCTTCCATTCATCAAAGTCAGGATATAACTCCTCATCTTCATCTACTGCACTTGATGAAATGATTTGTTTTTGTCCTTGTTGATTTTGAACTTGTGTTGCTTGTGGCGCAGAGCCATAAGGTGAATAGCCATACGGCATCGGCTGAGCAATTGGAATGGGTTGAACAACTGGCTGTGTAATAACAGGTTGAGCCGCTTGTGCATTTTTAGAACCAAATGCATTAGCCAAAAAAGCACCCGTTAACCCACCAATAATAAATGAACCTATACCACCAAAGCCAAATCCACCCCATGGACCACCACCTCCACAATTACCACCTGGTCCACATCCGTCTCCATCCCAAGCTCCATCATCCAAACCCCGATATCCTCTCATTAAATGATACGGGATTCTTCTATATGAACGTGGCCAATACATCAATTCACTCCCCTTCACTAGTCTGTTATATTATATCCAACTACACGGAAAGTGGTGTCTAACCTTGAAACAAAAAAAGCTAAAGTTCCCTTTAGCCTCTTTAATGATGATTTAAAATATAACGCAGAGCTTCCCCTACTGTTTCAAAAACTGCTTCTGCTTGTTCTTTAATTTCCTGACGAGCCTCAGGTAAAGTAAAACCATGATACTGTTCAAACATGGGAACATCATTAAAACTATCTCCCATACAATACACATGTTTATCTTTAATCTCATGAAGCTTCGCTACATATTCAACACCTGTTGCCTTTGATAAGCCTTTAGCTGAAATATCAACATGTCTTAAATTTGAAAAAGCAACCACTTGATCCCCAAACTCTTCATTAATTTGCTTCGCAAATGCCACGGCCTGCTTATGACTTTTTGTTTTAACTGAAATTTGTACAACAGGACGATTTAAGGCCTGTTCTAACGTCAAACTATACTTTCTTAAAAAAAGCTTAAACATAGCAAACAAATAAAATGTCTTATGCGTTAGACCAAATGTTGTTCGATAATGTCCACAAATTCCATCCGTTACCGCATATTGCAAAACATCCTCTTCTTGTATTCGCGTGATAATCTTTCGTGCCACTGCTTCATCCATCGATTGCTGAAATAAAATCTTACCCTCCCTAGACATAATAATTCCACCATTCAAGCCAACAATGTAATCATACACAATCCCATGCATTTTTTGCTCGAGTTTCATCATCGAAATTGGACGACCAGTGGCAAAAACAAATAAATGTCCCGCTTCTTGCCACCTTTTTGTCACTTTAATATTTTTTCGTAAGTCCAATTGCCCTTTCTTCGTATGCTTCCAATACGTTCCATCATAATCTGATGCAAATAGTTTCATAAACGTCCCCACCTAAATTTAATCTTACTGCCATTATAACTGATTTTGTTGAAAATGAACCCATTATTTCACTTTAATTTAACATCTAAGCATTAAACTTCCTTCTTTTTATTACCTTATGCACACTATCTAACCTCTAATTCCAACCACTTACCACTATTTAAAAGATTTTAACCAAAAGGTATCGTATGCTAAAAACATCAGAAGGTGAGTTAATGAAAATTGAACTTCAAATTAATGAAGAACTAGACGAACCAACTATTCTTATTCAAACGCCTAAGTTAACTGAAGATATCCAACAAATCCTTCAACAATAAAAACGTAATCTTGTTATTTAAGGCCCCAAAAAAGTAATTGTCCCCCTTGACGCGATTTATTTAATACGTATCGTCACATTACCCGACTAATAAATTATTTATGGAATAACTGGATTCCCGATAAGACAGAAATAGCTCCAATTAATGCAAGATGTGTCCACTCTAACCAGACCCCAAAATTTCCACCTAAAACCACACTTGGTGATGTATTAGCTTCATCCACATAAATTCCTAATTGATAAAATAATTTAGCTGAAATGATTAAACAAATTAAACTCAAAATAAATAAAATCAGCTGTAACCCTTTATTCTTCATCAACCATTCTCCTTATCATTATTTCTATTTTTTTAAAATCTTATCATTCTCATCCTACCTTGTAAATAGCTTTATTTTTTTCCTTTCTTGTTCTATGCATAATTGATTTTGAATCTCTGTTTCTTTTGCTTTATTTAAAAAGTAGGTTCTTCCTGTACTCCGTTGTTCCCAGTTAACGATCGTATACTCATCTTCTAAATATTTTTGATATTTATAAATCATCGGTGTCATTGGGCTTCCAGGTCCACCATGAACAAATAAAATGATTGGATGATTGGCATGTTGACCTCGAATGGATAACCACTGCTGGATGCCATTAATTTCAATCACTTTTTCTTCATCAAGGCTATCATTAGCTAATATTTCATAATCCTTTAATGCTTTTTTTCGATAATATTCTCGATAAAGTAAGGCACCTCCCACTAATCCAAGAATGCCTTTCAACAAAGCTTGTCTCACATTCATTTTTCCTCACTCCTCCTATTATCTTTTACACACTAAACTTATGCTCTTTTTTAGCAAATCAGCCCAAAACTAGGCATATATTGATAGTGAGAGTCTATATTCATCTCAAATGATGATTAAGGGAGATTGATGATCATGGCTAATGTAAAATTTAATGAGAAAACATATTATGTTCCATCTGAAAAGTTTTTAGTTGGTGTTAAACAGCATTGTAATGTCTATAAAGATCCTTCAACAAGCTCTAAAAAAGTAGCGTCTGTTGAAGAAAATCAAGTCTTTTCTGTTTCATCTAAAGTCAATGACATGTATCGAATTAAATTAGGCTGGCTTGAAAATGAAGCCTGTGACATTTTAAAAGGACCAACCAATGAAGTCATCCAATTAGCAGAGTCTTTCGTTGTTAAAATCATCAGTAATATCCCAGTCTTTACTGAACCTTCGATGAATGCTCATACCGCAACAGTTTTACGTATTGGGGACGTAGAGCGTGTCGTTGGGGAATCAGAAGACTTCTTTAAACTCGAACATGGCGGATATATCGAAAAACGCGGTTGTCGCCGTTATTAAGTTTCTATCCTGAATGCCTCCCCTTCATACACTTTAATTATTTTATGCTGTTCTTATTTTCCAATAATTTAATGTATTTTTTTACCAACAAATTTTGATATAAGAGAAGCCCGATTTGACATCGGGCTTTTTCTTATCCTGCTAAAGGTATTGCACATTCCTCTTGCTTCAATGTATACAATTCATAAAAAGCACCTTGACGTTGCACCAATTCATCAAACGTTCCCGCTTCTACAATTTGACCATGATCCATCACGATAATTTCATCATACTGTGATAAAATTTCCTCACTTAACTTATGAATAATCGTAATCCTGAATTATTCATGACCATTCAAAAAAAGCTGTGGACAGACTAAATTTTAGTCTAAACCACAGCTTTTTATCGTTTTGATTTTAAATTTGAGTCAATTGATACTCCAAATCTCTAAAAAAGGGTAGACTCCCCCCTTGGTGATGTGTTTCTCTAAAAAATATCTCATTTTCAAAGAACGACTTCAGTCACTTACTCTAACTGAATGGCCTGAATCGTTTTTAAACAATGATGGAAAACTTCTTTGTAAGGATGGTGACTACAGAGTTTGAACATGATTCTTCGTGATTGTTTCACTCGCTTGGCAGCGATTTTAATGAGTTTGATCCGTAAGGTTTCAATCTGCATCTTAGAAAACTCATGAGGTAATGTTAATCGTCTGACTCCATTGATGAGATTGTAAGCTAACACCATGAGTTGAATTCGGTTAACATTTGTCATCCAGTGCTTATGACTGACTTTATCCATTCTAAATCCATTTTTACACTCTTTGATATAGTTTTCCATCGTCCCACGTTTAGCGTATAGACTGATAACCATCTCCGGTCTTGTTTCCATGTTCGTCACTAAAAATAAATAATCGGGAATAAGTTCGCCTGCTTTTCGTCTCACTTGAACGATGACACGTCTTGGCCGATCCCAACTTTTTGCTTGATACTCAAACTCCCCATAGAATTGTTGAGAATATTGAAGTGAACACTCTTCCAAAAAAACATCCATTACTTCTTTAGCTAAACGATAGAGAGTAGCATTTGCCTTTAAACGGATCACATAGTTTGTGTTTAACGTTTCGCATAACTTATACAGTTCCTTATGAGCAAATCCACTATCTCCGCGAACGATTCGATAGCTCGATGTAAACCTCTTTTGATAGTGTGATAATAAGGGACCGATAAAAGAAACGATATTTCGTGAGGTATAAACATTCCCCGCACGAAGCTCAACTTTTAAACAGTCTCCAGTCATTCCATCAAAAACCATGAGAGGATGAAAGCCTTGTGCTTGATAGTGGGCATTAAAGGCCTTCCCATATTGATGACCATAGGTTTGAAAATGAGTGGAATCCACATCAAAAATAAAATGATGAGGCGTTTCGACTTGATAAAATTGCGATAATAGTTTTTGATTGATGAGTTCAAATTGCTTGCTTGTTTCCTTCGTCAATCGATGAGTAAAACGAGATAAAGTCGGTTGAGAAGCTAACGAGGGCTTATCAAGCAAAGTAGTTAATAAAGGGTCAACTCGTAACTCATCCGCATCATCAGCACAGTGATAACCAGCAATGGTTTGATAAATTTGTTGGAGACAGAGGTCGTGATTCGTATGAGTTCGAATCGCCTGATCAGTCTCTAAATAAAAATACTGTTTTAAGAGTTCTGGAAACTTCATGTGATGCATAAATTCTTGGATTAACAACAGTCCTGCATCCGACGTTAAATCCCCACCCTTGAAATTAAATTTAATCTTTTTATTGAAACGAAGTTGTTCTTGATGTATCATAAAAATGTAATCTCTCCTTAGTTTTGGTTTGGCGATTAAAACGATATCAAAAGAGAGATTATTTTCATAGTAAAATGCTTCACTTAAAAGGTGAAATAAAAAATAAAGAAAAAGCGTTGATTCCACTAAGGACTCAACGCTTTTTACATTTTTATAGTGAATAATTTAGGGTAATGACTGTTAACTCCTCAATTTCCAACAACGTCTTTTCAATGTCATACGCCGTTTGCAAATCAAGGGCTGACGTTCCTTCATCAAGCATTAAAATTGGCATCTGTTGAATAAGGGCACGTGCAATCGCCACTCGTTGCTTTTGTCCACCCGATAAATTTTTTCCATTCTCACCAACGCTCGTGTTTAAACCATAAAAAAAGACTACCTACGGTAGCCTTACTTTGATAATAATATTTCAATATCGTTCGCTATTTTTGATGGTTTAACTGTCGGCGCATAACGCTTAATCACATTTCCATCACGATCAATTAAGAATTTTGTAAAGTTCCACTTAATCTCTGAACCAAATAATCCTTTTACTTCTTGCTTTAAGTAACGATAGATCGGATGTGCATGAGCACCATTTACCTCAATTTTCTCAAACATGTTAAATGTAACCCCGTAATTTAACTGACAAAATTCTTGGATTTCTTGATTACTTCCTGAATCTTGTTTTGCAAATTGATTGCAAGGGAATCCTAAAATTTCTAATCCTTTTGAATGATAAGTCTGATACAATTCTTCTAACTCTTTAAATTGTGGCGTTAATCCACACTTACTTGCTGTATTAACGACTAAGACAACATTCCCTTTATACTGCTCCATTTTTACCATTTGACCATTCATTTTCTTTGCTTCTAATCCATAAAAATTCATTATTATCGCTCCTTATTATTTTATAAAATTTAATTTTATACAATTTATTGATGGAATAAAGAAGTTAAACCACTGGTTTAACCTAATTTGTGAAGTAATTGATCTAATAGTTGCTTAAGAGGTAGTAGCTCTTCATATGTTCCACTAATCTGACAGAACACGCGTTTTGGAACATCACTCATTTGATCCTTTAACTGTAAACCTGCTTCGGTGAGTTCAACGACTACGACTCGATCATCATTTGGATCACGATATCGATGAATTAAACCCATATTTTCTATTTTTTTTAAAAGAGGCGTTAAGGTTCCAGAGTCAAGATGTAACCTTTGACCAATCTCTTTTACTGTTAATCGCCTATCTTCCCACAACACCAACATCGTCACATACTGAGTATACGTTAAGCCATATTTATCTAGTACCGGTTTATATAACTTAATGACTTTGCGTGAAGCAGCATACAATGAGAAACATAATTGATTTTCTAACTTTAAATGCTCATAGTTATTCATGATGCTTCCCCTTTCGTCAAATTTAATTGCATACAATCAATTATGGGGTAATCATAGCATACTCCAAAGAACCTGTCAAATCTTATTATAAAAGGCTACATCTCATCTATCGATTATTTCGATCTGATTGGATTAACTATCTATGTTTATTTTCTTTATGTTTAGTTAAGGTAACTCGACGATCTATATCTTTCATAAAACCATTAAATAAAAAGAAAAATAAGAGACCTGCCACTATCACCCCAAACTTTCCCATTAAAACAATAAAATCCACAATCATCCGTTACTCCATCTTCCTACTCTATTATTCACATTTATTAACATATTCGTTATAACATATTTTTATTCCCTATTCATTTAAAAAGTGCCTTCCCTTCAGTGATTAGGTAGGCACTTTATTATGTCATATTCTCTTGATTAATATTTATCACCTCATAATTAATCAACGGCTCCACAATTCTCTCACGAACAACATGATTTAATCTAAAAGCATAAAAATTTAAAGACTAGATACCTACTTCATCAACCTTTTCCCTTTCAGTTCAAGCTAATTACTAATGATGTCGATGTTTGTACTCAAAGATAGCACTTATAGCTAGAGTGAGAATTAAATAAATTAAAATATAAATCCAAGAGGATTGATTTAAAAATAAAAACAAAGTCACAACATAAGAAATTGACGTCATAATAACTGCAACTAATAAACTACCACCGTAAAACGCAACTAATATTCCTTGCAATAAATACAAAAATGGAAATAATGCTAATAACGGAACATATACTTGAGCTCGATCAATTTCCGTTTCAGCTAACAATTCTCCAGCCAGTAAAGTAACAAATGGTAATCCATAAATCACATACTTCATCAACCGCTTCATCCACTCATCCTCCTTCATATGATTAACACCTAATACATCATATGACAGAAGTAGACGTTCCGTTTATAATTTTTTAATCTTTACTCATTTCGTTTTTTCCTTTATACAAAGAACGTTAGAAATAGTGAACTATTTACCATATAGTCTGAACTGATTGTTTCCTTAATAAGATTTGGATTCCTTACCCCAATTAAGCTCCTAGCCAAAAAACGATCAATCTCTTAAAAGTAGATACTTTAATAATTTTCTTAGCTGTGTTAGATAATCTTGTTGATATTTTAATTGAAATAAAATTTAACTCAATATTTTTTACACTAAATTCCTAAAATCCAAAAATAATCATTTTTATTAACATCATTATTTATCCAATCATCTATTTGAATAAAAAAAGTAATAATACATTCTTTTTGATTTTCTTTACTCAAAGCTATTTTCTTTACATTTTCCCACTCATGCAAAGTTATTTTCTGAGGCCCATAATAATGATATTGCGAAAAAACTTTATCTAAATAAGGCATTAATAATATAAACTCTTCATCTATAAGAAAAAGAGAATCTTCATTCCAATTTTCAGGATAATCTTTAGCGTAACAAAACTCATACATATCATGACTTTCTAAATCATTCTTCTTCAATAACTTCACATTATTTCCTCCCACATCCTAAATTTTCACTTTAAATTTTAGCAAATCCCCTGACTAAACGGTATTTTTATGACATTTTTGAATCCTTTATACTTAAACCATAGCACATTTCACCTTAAAAACTTTATTTCCCCATAAAAAAAGACAAGTTCCTATCTGTCAATATGTCCAGATCTAAAGACTTGCCTCTTGCCAAACTTCCTACGAGATGACTTTCTCTATCCTATTTAATAATAGAGTGAACGGGAATCAAAGTAATAGTTATCCATTGTTCCATTAAAAACTACTTCCCCCTCCTCATTAAATAAAACATATTCAAAAGCATGGGTTGAATAAGCTGAGTACTTACTTTCGTTACTTATATTCATTTCTTCATTAAGATAGATGGTTTGTCTTTCTTTTGGATAGAGAATCACCTTCTGCTCTAAAGTAATATAATCTTTGCCTGTCGCTACTTCTACTAAAGATGGAGATTTTATTTTAATATAAAACATCTGTGTATCTCGACTACAATTTTTAAGATCAATGATTCCATTTATGCTAAGTGTCTCCTCATTTCCTTCCATTTGCACCGATGTTTTTTCTCGATCTAGATAAATTGCATTTAAATCCTCCGAAAATCCTTTATAAATTTGAATGATATTTATCCAAATCCCCGAAAAAATATTAAACAAAATAAACATAACAATCATTCGTCGAAAGGCAGTTTTAATCAAAGTATTCTCTCGAATATTATTTAACTGTTTTAAACACACATACATCCCAACAACGACAATAATGCCCGAATAATGTATCGCCCAATTGCTCCTTCTAATCGATTCAAATATTCGTTCAATAAACAACTCTGGAATGTTATTACTGTTCCCTACTAAAATAAATATGACTAGTAAACCCAAATAACAAAGTAAAGCTTTTTGTTTATTAGATAACTGATTCATTTGTCCTCTCCCCATCAACTATCATTTAAATTTCTAGAAAATTATACCACAAATTTCCTATTGAATGAAATAAGTCTCTATTTAGTTCTGATTGTAAGATTAAGTGTAACATAGAAAAAAACGATTATTAATGATACTTACCTTCAATTTTTAACTTTTCCATATCTTACAACTACATATAAGATATAACCAAACACTGCTAGAATGAAAAGATACGTGAATAAAAAGCCCTCGATTCATGAATAGGATTCGATATAAATATAAGCCAACTCATATTCCGCTACAAGTGCCACGAATGTCGGTAAGATAAACTTCTAGAAAAATTGCTTTACCTTTGATAAATAGATCGCAAATACAAGATAAATATTTAAACATATCCCTTTCTATTAAATTTATCACATCCATTCTAACCGACTCTTCTTCTCCGTTAAACTCACTATCCCCTTCAAAAATGAATCTACTTTTGAGTTCTCCTCTTTTTCTATCAAATATAAAAAGGATAATCTCAACAGTAGGATTATCCTTAATATCTTTTTATTTTTTAAATTTTAACGTTAGTTTCATTAAATCACCATCGATTACTGATTCGAATACGCCTCGTTGTTGTTGAACTAATGCTTCTAAAGTGGCTAATAACTTCACATCTACCTCATCCTTTAAGACACTACGTGTAACGAAAACAATAAACTGCTCTTCATAAACGACCTCTAGATATACACGAGAATGTGGTAAAGCCTCATCTGCAATTCCACCTAATAACGTCTCCATTAATAGCTTCATTGAAGCCTCATGACTTGTAACAAAAATCGTCTCCTTTGGGAATCTTGTTTTTACCTCAAGCGAGACAAAACGTTCCTCAAATAATACCATCGTATCTGAAATTAATTTTGTCACATTAACGGGTTGTAGTGGTTGATTTAAATCACAAAGATTCATCATCGAATCTAACTGCTCAATGACTTCATCGACACCTTTAACTTCTTCTAGGCGTGGTTTCATCTCACTCAATGTGTCCCTAAATAATGCTAACTGTGAGGTGATGACCGCCACACGTGGATCTTCCTCAATCACCACTTTCTCCTCAACCATCGTTTTCGTCACAACTTTTGGACGACGCCAAAGCCAAATCAGCTGTCCTAAAATCGTATGACGACGAATCATCTGCCACGGACCAATAATAAAGAATTCTTTCAGATAAAGAGCATGAAGCGTGATAACCCCTATAAATCCACCCCAACAGATTAAATTGATAGCCGTTACTATCCATTGTGCACGATTCATTCCAAAATAGTAATCCATCGCTTCTAACAAATAACCAGATTGAGTAAAAATTAATAAAAATGGTGCTCCTATCACTGCAAAACACGTTCCGATCACAAATAAAAACCTTAACTCTAGGGGTACCACCATAAGTCCACGAACAATGGCTAAACGCTCGAACCAAGCAAATGGTACGATAAACGTGATTAACACGACAATAGCAGTTCCTACAATTAAATAAGGAATCACTGCTATCACATAACCTTCTTCTAGATGGTACTGTAATTGATTCGCAAAAAAACTATGACTCGAAAGTTCTTTAGGTACTCCGAAAATCATGCTCATGTCTTTTGCTTGATTATTATAAAACACATCATAATCGTTTAAAAATTGTTCAGTTGAGACACGATCCCCACCATAAATCTGCTTAATCGCTTCTTTCCCTTCTTGATCAAATTGAAACTCTACGACATACTGATACTGCGATTTAAGTTCCTTTGATGAAATCTCTTTTTTCCCCTCTAAAACTTGTGCCAATAACGCTCCATTTCGTTCTAATGTTTTTTCACCAGTTGAACTCTTCACATAATAATCTAAATCATTCCCACAAAGATTAATCCAATCTCCACCATACTCCACATCACTTGGAACCTCATCACGAGTGATGATATCTCCCGACATCTCAAATCCTAAATACTGTACCCCATCCGATAACGAATCTAAAAAACTATACGATTCAAAAAAGTTTCCTGCCCAACGATTCGCTTGAGTTTTCATATTTGGATATTGAGAATAAATTTCAACCGCACCTCCAATCACCATCACGGCTAAAACTAACCACGCGATGACTTTTTGACTTCTATTTAAAATTGCCTTCACCAAAGCACCACCTTTCATAAAATTCTGCTCTCATAAGCTCATCTATATTTTAATCCCTAAATCTTAATAAAAAACTGTCATAAATCTTAAAAATTTCTTAATATGCAACCTCATTATACACGAAAATCATTTTTTACCAAACCAAGAATTAAATTTCTTCTCCCTAATAAAAAAAGATGATCTCTAACCATAGAAATCATCGACTATATAGAAACAGACTGCTTCTTATCTATTCACTATTTCACAATAAAGTGATACATGACAGCTACGACTAAACCGATTGTCATCATATTTCGTAATACATAACCAAAGCTCACACGGTCTTGTCCATACTGATATTCTCCTCTTCGTTGCATCCTAACTACACTCCCTTAACTTTTCATTACGCATGATAAAAATGATTAGCCTTAACCATCTCACCTACAATTATACATAAAAAATGACGATTTCCAACAAAAGAAATCATCATTTTGCAATTATTGTATAATGAAATGAAACATAACCGCTACCACTAGTCCGATTGTCATCATATTTCGTAATACATAACCAACACTCACACGTTCCTCTTCATACTTATATTCCACTTTTCGTTGCATTTTGCATCGCACTCCCTTAACTTTATACAAACCGATAAATAATCTAGATATAAATAGAATTATTTTTTATCTTTCTAAGTCAGTCTTAGTACTTAAAGCTTTTGAATACTAAGGCATCCTAGATTCTATCTCTACAGAAAATTTATCGTGGCTTATATAATCGATACCCCTAATATATACTTAAAATCTTAAAATAACCTAATGATAATTCTTAATAATTTCTTAAGGTTCAGCCATATTTCAAAAAATCTATAATTTCTTCTTCAAGAAATACTCTAAATGACCTCTTGGGCAATCTTCTAATACTCCAAAAATTTCATAACCACACATTAAATAAAAAGCCTTCGCTTGAAAATCAAACGTTGACAAATGAACTAAATACCCACCTAATGCCTTGGCCACCTTTTCAGCCTCTGCTAACAACTGACTCCCATACCCTTGACGACGATACCTTGGATCAACCCACAACACATCTACATACAACACATGCCAACATACAAGTGTTGCCAAAACTCCTGCAATAACTTCACCGTTTTCATTCTTCAAACAACGATTTACTGGAATAAATGGATTCGTCTGCAAAAAAGGCTCCCGCGAATGATTATAAGCCATCAATGATTGATCGATGTAGTTCACCTCTTCATGAGTTGGAATTTCTAATAACACCTTTCTCATCCTTTCTGTTGTACCTTTTTATACCAATCAGATAACGTTACCCCCTCATACTCAACCTCAAAACAAAGCCCACCTCGAAACAGGCGTAACGTATCCTCTCCATTAAACATTAATATCTGTACTAGATCATCTCCATCATACAACTCATAAAACACCGCCGGTGCCAATAATAACTCATCATCCCGAACAAGATCCCCCTTTTTTGCGGTGTCAAGAATCTCAACTAACTCTGCAACGGACGATGGATCATTGATAACAACCGACACTTTACCAAGCGTTGAGGTCTCATCATTTAACACCACATGCACTCGATCAATCGAACAGGCACCGTCACTAGCAACCTGACTGCATCCTCCTAAAAACAAAAGCACCGCAACACTAAACCATCCTTTTTTCATTCCGTCGCCTCCTTACTAAAGTTTAATCACAACACTATCAAAATATGAAAAAAACTGTCTTCTCATAGACAGTTTTTAATTTATAACCGATTATAAAATTAGTAATGACGTCGATATATTTTATCAGACAAAATCTCTAAGTTTGCAGCCATTCACATACTATCATTTTCATAGTATTATCTTATCCATAATCCAATAAAGGATTATCATTTAGAAACTAATTTTTTCACACGATCCTGATAATCAGTTGGATTCTCTCCACAAAACTTTTTAAAGACGCGATTGAAATACAGTTGATCTTTGATCCCTACTAATTGAGCAACTTCTTTGACCATAATATTTGGACTTTTTAATAACTCTTTCGCCTTATAAATCCTTAACTCATTAATATAACTATTAATTGTTTTCTTTGTCTCCATTTTAAATAGTCGACTTAAATATGCCTCATTTAAACAGGCAAACGCTGATAGATCTTGAAGCGTAATGCGCTCATCATAATGCTCATGAATATAATTTAAAATAGATTGAATCTCTGGCCGATAATGTGATAACTGTTCAGCAGCAATAACAGACGACACATCACTTGGAACATCATTTTGAAATAACTTCGTACATGAAGTTAACTTATCTGTTGAATCAATCAATAATCGCTTAGATGCCTGTAACTCTGCCCTTAAATAATTTTTAATATTTTTAACAATCCTGAGCCAATGATCCATTAACACTTGCTCTTCAACAATCGTTCGTTCATATAAAGCCACTAAAATTTTCTCCTGAGTTAGATGAAGAACATCATGATCATACTTTTGAAACTCCTCTGCGATAATGGCATCAACATATAAAAACTGTCTTAATTCAATCGGTTGTTGAAATCTTAATCGATACAAACTTAATCGAGGCTCAAAGAGATGATACATCTTCACATATTGAGATAACTGTAACTCATTATAATAAACATCCCCTGTTAAAACCGTTGTTAAAAAAGTCTTACGTCCAATTTTAAAATTGTCTATTTTAAGTCGCTTTTCCTCCTCAAGTGCATGCTTTTGTAATAATTGCTTTTTTACTTGTTCTGAAACGAGCTCAATCATTGAGATAATGTCTGCTTCTTTTACATTGGTTTTCACATAGTAATCTAGCGCACCAAGCTTCATTACTTCACGACTCAAATCATAATCACTATGATTACTTAACACAATCACTTTCGTCTGATATCCTCGACTTCTGATTTCTTCAATTAACTGCAGACCATTCATTTTAGGCATTTCTAAATCCGTTAATATTAAATCAATTGGTTGCTGTGCCATGACCTCTAATGCTTCCATTCCATTTTCACACGTTGTTACAACCTGACAATCATACTGTTCCCAGTTCACAATACTCTGTAAATAGACACGAACAACTTGTTCATCATCGACAATTAAGATCTTTAACAAAGGATATTCCCCCTACCTATTTTGGTTTTGGTATCTTAATGATGACTACCATTCCTTCATTAAGGTGACTCACACTCATGTAAACATGATAATTGTATGTATTCAATGACATTAATCATTCCTATTGATGATCATCTACCAGCTAACTTTCCTTTTGCCTTCTTCGATCATAGCACTCCCGCTCCAATATCCTTCATTAACACCCAAATCGAATCTAACCTGCTGCGAACTTTTATCATAACTTTCAAATGACTTGATTTATTTAATACATGTAGCAAACGATTTACTACCATCAGATGCAAAATAAACTTCGGCATATTATTGCCTAAACACGCTTCATCTAAATCGAGCTCAGACATAAACAAATCCCTATAACGCCTTCGCTAAATTAAAATCTACTCCTCCAGGGTTCTTTAATTGTAGCCTTTTCCTTCATATCACTAATCGTTCTGCCCAATAATCATGAGAGTCCCCCAATTTCCTCAAATGGACTTCACTTCCAACATCCTGCTTATCCCTATCATCAAATTTAAATTACTAAAGAAGAGACGTGAATTAGGCCTTATCCTATCCTTCAAGTTAAATAAATATCTCTAATCCCTTATACTCACAATCAGAACTGTGCTCATCAATGACATCACTTCAACAAATCAATTCTAAAGCTTATACCTTAAAAATCCATTTTACCCTCTTATCATATAACACCAATGTAAACTGGCATAAGCTTACCTCAACCCTGTATCCATCCTCTCTTCTTTACTTTTCCTAATTATACCACAATAATAAAGCGCTTTCTATATTAGAGAGTCTAAAATAGTCGTATATTTTCACTTAATTAATAAAAATAAACCTTAATCAAACAACAATCTAATAGAGTAACATCAACTACAAGCATGACCTGGTTTTATAAATGAACTTTCTCTAATATATAAGTCTCGATAAGTTTTTCACAATATAAACTCTTAGAGCCCTAGTAATAGCGACTTATTTCACAAGTGAAACTGCTCGGTCACTCATCCCATTAAAAGGAAACTTACATCAAGACAAAATTAAAAATATGAGTTTGATACTCAACAAATTGAAGGAAATAATAAAAGGACTGCCTCAAAATGAGATAGTCCTTTTTATCATTCACAATTACTTAATAATTCAATTAAGCGATTCCCATTTTCTTCAATCCAACTCGATTGCTCAACAAGTTTTACAATCTGCTTACTTAAAAATTCACCTTTTCCTACAATTTCCGAGGAAATATTACGTCGATAACGTACGATAAAATGCATGACAACATCTAGTCGACGAAGTAAAATTAATGACGGTAAAACCTCAGTCTCTTCCTTCGTTAATTGCAATGATTGTTTTAATCCTTCGATAAACGCTTCTAACCTCGGCCAAACTTCATCCTGACCTTCAGATAAAATCTCAGACAAACAAATCGCAATCTCCATCGCTCGTAAATCTTTCGTCACAAATTCAAAATCTAAAATGCGTGAAATCATTCCCGCTTCATCCATCAACAAATTTGACGAGTTAATATCCCCATGAATAAGTTGTTGAGGTAACGTCTTAAATCTCTCACTTAAGTTCATTAAGTCCTCATAAACTCTCTCAACCACTTTTAACTCCTCATGTAATGATTCAAACTCTTCGTATGGATGTTGACAAAACTCACAGATTTGATGGTTAGGATATGCCTCATCTAACTCATAATACGGTGAATAGCCCTCTTTATCAACCTCTAACTTTCCTAACGCGCGACTTAGCTTTCCAATCATTTCACCATAATTTTTGTATTGATCCAGCCTCTCTAATTTTAAATTAACCCCCTCCTGATACTCAAATAGTACCGCAATCTTATCATACATGCGTACTAAATAATCCCCTCTCATTGTCGGCACTAAAACAGGAACTGGGACTCCTTTAATCCTTTTTAAAATCTCTTGCTCGACTTGAACCAAGTTTTCATCACTATGATTTTGATACACACGTAACACATATTTTTTTCCTTCATGTTCAATGAATCGAGTCAAATTATTCATACCCGATGCACCCTGATGAATCTGACAGTCACTTAGAAAATAACAAGCTAAAATCTCTTTTAATTGATTTAATTCCATGACTTCTCCTCCTAAAATATCTTCATTATAACATAGAAAAAATCACTAGTTAAACTAGTGATTTTTGTTTATAAAACTTTCGCTAAAAACTCTTTTGTACGTTCATGTTTTGGAGCAGTAAATAACTGTTCAGGGGTCGTATCTTCAAGCACTTGTCCTTGATCAATAAAGATTGCACGTGTCGCGACTTGACGGGCAAACCCCATCTCATGCGTCACAATGACCATCGTCATGCCACCTTCTCCTAACTCTTTCATCACATCTAAAACTTCCTTCACCATCTCAGGATCTAATGCCGAAGTTGGTTCATCAAATAACATTAACTTTGGATTTAATGCTAATGAACGAGCGATGGCCACACGTTGCTTTTGTCCCCCTGATAACTTCGATGGATACACATCTATTTTATCGGCTAAGCCTACACGTGTTAATAAATTAAACGCAATTTCCTTAGCTGATTGATCATCCATTTTCTTCAGAAGTTTTAAAGCTAACGTAATATTTTCACCAACCGTTTTATTCGGAAATAGGTTAAAATTTTGGAACACCATCCCGATATGCTCACGAATTTCATTTAAATTCGTTTTGGGGTCTAACAAATTAGTTCCTTCAAACAAAACCTCTCCAGCTTCTGGAACTTCTAACAAATTCATACAACGTAATAAAGTCGATTTTCCCGATCCAGATGGTCCAATAATCGTTACAATTTCCCCTTCTTTAATTTCTAAATCAATCGAATGCAAAACTTGTTTTCCGTGGAAATATTTTGATAATTGATTAATCTTAAGCATCTTGGTCTAATCTCCTTTCAAATACTGATACTAGCTTTGAGCATACTGATGTTAAAATGAAATAAATGAATGCAGCTACAATATAAACCCCAAATGCATTATAAGTTGCTGCCGTCACCTTATCCGCATTATACATTAAATCTGCCAACCCAATCACTGAAACAATTGCTGACTCTTTAATAATGACAACAAACTCATTTCCAAGCGCCGGCAAAATATTTTTAATCGCTTGTGGTAAAATGATGTGCTTTAACGTCTGTTTCTCACTTAATCCAAGTGATCGTCCTGCTTCCATTTGTCCTTTATCAACGGCTTGAATTCCAGCTCTGAAAATTTCTGCCACATATGCCCCTGAGTTAATGGCTAATGCAATAGCTCCAATAATAAACTCTGCTGGAATTGGTCCCACAGGTTTTAGCCTAATATGGAACAACTGAGGAATTCCAAACCAGAAAATAAATAACTGAATCATTAACGGTGTTCCACGGAAAAAGGCAATATAAACATCAGCTAACTTATTTAAGATTTTCCCAAAAAATCCTTTATTATTAAATCTTGTAATGGAAACTAACACTCCTATCAATGTTCCAAAAAGCACTGTTAATAAGGCTAATAAAATAGTGACTCCTGTTCCTTTTAAAAACATAGGATAGTAATCAATAATAAAATCAAACATCTCTTCACCTACTTCATTTCTTTAATTATTCATTCGCAATTTTCATTGCTTCTTCTAACATTTCTCCAAGTGTCCCATCTGCTTTTAACTTCGCAATGACTTCATTGACTTTTGCTGTTAACTCATCTGATCCTTTCGGAAGAGCAACAGCCATTGCCTCTTCTGAAGAAATTGTGACATCTGAAACAACAACATTATCAAACTCTTCAGCGTAACGATCCGCAATATCTTTTCCTAGAATAACAGCATCTACATTCCCATTACTTAACTCTAAGACAATTGATTGAGTCGTAGCTAATTCTTTGACACTTGATGTAAATGACTCTGCAATTGGGGTTTGAATACTTCCTAACTGAGTTCCAATTTTAATATCTTTTAAATCAGATTCTGTTTGATACTTAGCTACATCATCTTCTCTAACTAATACTGCATTCTCACCAGTGTAATAGAAATCTGAAAAATCAACTTGTTTAAGACGTGTTTCATTTGGAGACATTCCTGAAATCACCATATCCACTTGCCCTGACTGTAAAGCACCAATTAACGAGTTAAAATCCATGTTTTTAAATTCTACTTCTACCCCTAATTCCTCTGCAATTTTTTCAGCTAACATCACATCAAAACCAACTAATGTCTCTTTTCCATCAATCATTTTGTAGAACTCAAATGGAGGATAATCTCCTGATAATCCAACTAATAACGTTCCCTCTTTTTCGATATCTTCAATTGAGATTCCCTGTTGACCACAACCAACAACGCCCACTAACATTAGCATTAAAACCATTAACATCTTTTTCATAATTTTTCTCCTCCTTATTTTCTCTTTCATTTAATTTGACCCTTTTCGACAAACAAAAAAGACCGCCTCTTTAATCAAGAGGCGATCTTTTACCGCGGTACCACTCTTATTGATACATTCTATTACATCAATTAAAATGGCATATGTTTATAAAAAAAGTCATCTCTTATAAACATAAGAGACGACCCACTGACCGCGTTACCACTCTAATTGATACAACAAACTTGTATCCACTCTGCTCTGTAAGGGGAGTACCCAATTATCATACTCTATACTCATGTATATTTGTGATAATTTCCATAGAAGGGCGTTTCACACATAAGAACTGGCTAGACTCTCACCAACACTAGCTCGCTTGGCAGTTGACCTTATTGCTACTTTCTTCGTCAAAGGATTTATTCAAATCAAATTGTTAGTTACATTTTAAGGCACGATATTTAAAAAATCAAGAGCTTTTTTTAAAATTTTTTTCTGGAGCCTTCTAAGAAATTTTACCACATACTTCCTATTAACCATAAAAATCTTACAACCTTAACATCACTTAAAAGCGTTGTCATCATGATGAAAACAATGATTGTATCCCCACCACAAATCTCTTCTTTTACCTTCGAAAAAAGAGACATCATGCCTCTTTTTCACCCTTAAAATATTTTTTATGTTTGATTATTAACGTCTCTTATTTGCTTTCGTTAGATGAGTTAAAAATATAAATTTTTCCATATCTCGTAAGAAGGCTGGTCATAGATCTATAATAATATGACTCCCTAAATTCCAAATCATTGGAGTCTATTCCCCCTCTGACATATACTTTCTACCTTCTTCTTTAAGTGCATCTAAATCGAGTTTAATCAGTTCTTGAATCAACCTTCGTCTGACCTTCACATCCTCATACTGCTCAATAATCTGTTGCCTTATCACGCCCAACAGATGCACATATTCCTCATAACTATCATCATATTTTTTTTCCAACTCCATCCGAATCTTTTTTGACAATGATGGACTTTTACCGCCGGTTGAGACACTTAAAAGTAAATCGCCTCTTTTCACATATGATGGTACTGTGTAGTTAGAAAGACTAACACTATCAACTACATTCACAAGTTTTTGATGGAGATGACAATACTCCCCAATAGCTTGATTAATCACTTGATTATCCGTTGCTGCCACTACCATCTGAGCATGTTGAATATATTCTTCTTTATAACTATCCCAGATTAATTCCACATTTTCTAGTTCATAAAATAATTCAATAAATGATGGTGCCACAACCTTAACCGATTTATTAAACTCGCTAAAGTTTTTACATTTTCGATAGGCTACTTCTCCTCCACCAATCACCACAATTTCAACATGATTCAACTCTAAATTAATTGGATAAAGCATCGTAAAAACCTCCCTCCTAACAGACTTAAAAAAGCTAACTACCATTTATCGTAATCAGCTTTTTTTATGCCATACACTTATTTCATCTCTTTTAACATCTTCGCTAAATCTTTTGCAAAATAAGTAATGATAATATCTGCTCCAGCACGCTTGATTGACATCACTGATTCATAAATCGCCCCTTCAGCTAAAATCCCGTTTTTCACTGCTGATTTTAACATCGCATATTCCCCACTCACATTATACGCTGCCAATGGTAAATCAAAACGATCTTTTACACGTCTAATGACGTCTAAATAAGAAAGAGCTGGTTTGACCATTAAAATGTCTGCCCCTTCTAAGACATCTAACTCTGCTTCTATTAAAGCTTCATTCGAATTAGCAGGGTCCATTTGATACGTTTTACGATCCCCAAACGCTGGTGCTGAATTTGCCGCTTCTCGGAATGGTCCATAGAACGTTGATGCATATTTTACACTATATGACATAATTCCGATATTTTCAAATCCCGCCTCATCTAATCCATCACGAAGTGCCTTAATTCGACCATCCATCATATCTGAAGGTGCCACCATATCAGCCCCTGCTTTCGCATGACTAATCGCAATTTTAGTTAGATAGTCTAAAGTCACATCATTTTTGACATAACCTTGTTCATTTAAAATTCCACAATGGCCATGACTCGTATACTCACACATGCAAACATCCGTAATCACATTCATCTCTGGATCCACTTCTTTAATACGGCGAATGGCACGTTGAATCACACCATTCTCATTAAACCCTTCACTCCCACACTCATCTTTTTCATGATCATGAGGAATCCCAAATAAGATGACGTGCTCAAGACCTAATTCTCTTAACTCCTTAATCTCATCTTCTAACCTATCAACTGAAAAATGATACACATCAGGTAGTGATGAAATTTCTCGTTTAATTCCTTCACCTTCAACAATAAATAGTGGGTAAATAAAATCTTCTACATTTAACTTCGTTTCTCTCACTAAATTTCTAATTGCCTTATTTGCTCTTAAGCGTCGTGGTCTTCTTAACATGATTCAAACCTCCAAATTACTCAACTACAATGGCTTCCACAATCTTCTCAATTGTTGCCTTTTCTGCTTCCTTATATACATCAACATTCAAATCTCTCGCTGTTTTTGATGTGACAGGACCAATCGAAATCACCTTAGAATTTTTAATTTTATCTAAATTTTCTTCTCCAATAATCTCTACAAAATTTTTCACCGTTGAAGAACTTGCAAATGTAATATAATCCACACGTTCTTGATTTAAAATCTCTAAGATTTCATCCTTCTTACTGAGATCAATCACACTCTCATACGTATGAACTTCTTTAACTTCACAAATTTCTCTTAATTTTTCCACTAAGAAATCACGAGCATTCTTCGCTCTTGGAATTAAAATTTTATCTTCAGACGTTAGCTGTTCTTTTAATGCTTCATATAACTCTTCTGCAACAAAACGCTTCGGTATAACATCCGCTCTAATTCCTCTTGCTTTAATCTCTCTTGCTGTTGCCGCTCCAATCGCACAAACCTTTACATGAGCAAGGGCTCTTGCATCCAACTCCATCTCATCTAATTTATCAAAGAAAATATCAACCGCATTCTTACTCGTTAACACTAAATACGTATAATCCTTTAATTCACGGATTTCTTGCTCCAATGCCACATTATTTTCAATCTTTTCAATCTTAATCGTTGGAATCTCAATTGGGTTCCCGCCTAAATCCATAATCTTCTCAACTAATGAACTACTTTGTGTACGACTTCTTGTTATCATGATATTTTTCCCAAACAACGGCTTATTCTCAAAGAAATTCAACGTCTCTCGTAAATTCACAACCGATCCCACCACAATTAATGTCGGTGGCTTTACCTTTTCTCTTACCGCTGTTTCATGAACCTCATCAAGCGTTGAAATAATCACTCTTTGATTTGGTCGCGTCGCCCAACTAATTAAAGCCACTGGCGTATCTTTCGGCTTCCCCTCTTTAATGAGGTTCTCACTAATCTTTTTCAAATTAGCCACTCCCATTAAAAATACAAGCGTCCCTCCCGTATTCGCTAAAGCATTCCAATTAATTTCAGGATTTTCTTTATCATCCGCTCTTAAATGACCAGTAACGACATGAAAAGATGACGCATGGTCTCGGTGGGTAATTGGAATTCCAGCATAGCAAAGCCCACCAATCGCAGACGTAATTCCCGGAACCACTTCAAAATCGATACCTTCAGCTTTTAAAACTTCACCTTCTTCTCCACCTCGACCAAATACATAAGGATCTCCCCCTTTAAGGCGTGTGACAATCTTTCCTTCCTTCGCTTTATCCGCAATGACGCGATTAATCTCTTCTTGCGGAAGTGTATGCTGACTTGATGCCTTCCCAACATAAATAAACTCACAGTTTGATTTTGCCTCTTTTAAATAATTAACATTAGCTAATCGATCATAAACAATAACATCTGCTTCCCTGATACAGTCTAACCCTTTTAACGTTAATAATTTATAATCACCAGGACCTGCCCCTACAAGGTATACTTTACCCTTCATAATTCTCATACTCCTTTAAGACTAATTGGGCTAACTCAACTCCAAGATCAATCGGAGATTCTATACTTCCTTCTAATGTTTTAATAACCAATTTACTTCCCTCTTCATTTCCATACAACCCTGTTAATTTCAACTGATCACCAACAATCTCACAATAAGCTCCCATAGGAACATGGCAACTTCCATTAACACCAATTAAAAAACCTCGTTCAGCAGCTACTCGAACTTGTGTCACTTCATCTTTAATACTATTAACTAAACTCTCAATTTCTAAATCATTCTCACGAATCTCAATGGCTAGTGCTCCTTGTGCAGGGGCTGGAACCATTAAATCAACAGGGAAATAGTAACTGATTTGTTCAGTCATTCCTGCTCGAATCATCCCTGCTGCTGCAAGGACGATTCCATCTAAATTTTCATCTTTAATCTTTTGAATACGTGTATCAATATTCCCTCGAATTGGAACAATCTCTAAATCTGGTCGATACTTTAATAATTGATACTTTCGTCGCTTACTACCTGTCCCAATTTTAGCACCTCGTGGCAAATCATCAATATTCTTGTAACCCTCTTTTAAAATTAAAACATCACGTGGATCTTCTCTTTCAGGCGTTCCAGCAAATCTCAACCCCGCAGGTAAAGTGGAAGGCATATCCTTCATACTATGTACCGCAATATCGATTTCTTTATCTAAAAGTTGTTGCTCAATTTCTTTAACAAATAATCCTTTATCGCCAATTTTATCTAAAGATAAATGTTGAATTAAATCACCTTTCGTTTTAATAATCTTTACTTCAAATTCAACCTGTGGGTTTCGCTCTTTTAATTGATCAATGACCCAATTTGTTTGTGTAAGAGCCAACTTACTTCCTCTTGTTCCAACAACTACTTTCATCATGAATCTCCTTGTATATCGATCTTCTGTACTAATTTCTTTACTATAAGTATATCACTGTTTCATAAACTCATATTTAACTAATTGATAATATTTAATGATTCTAGACATTTCAGCGCACGCTTCACAAATATCTCTTGTATCTTAATATTTTCTCCTAATCCTTGAAGATGAACCTCAACCTCAAATCCTTCTCCTTCCAATACATTCCTCCAAGAATCTTTTTTATCACCAGTCATATCCTTGACCGCATGATAGCCCGCAACTAACATAAGTGGCATTAAATGAACCCCTCTTATATTCTGACAATGCAAATTCTCAATCACCTGTTCTAACTTTAAGTCCCCTTCTAACGTTGCTACATAAGCATTGATTCCATGACCTATTATCATAGACTCTATTTTTGAATACTGTTCATTTGATTGAGTCATCGTACCGTGTCCCATAAATACTAACGCTTCATTTTCTTTCAAATCAGGTAGCTGATCCTCAATCGCCTCTACAACCTCATCATAATTTTCATGATCTACTAGTAAAGGCTTCCCTAAAACAATCTTCTGGAATTTAGATTTATATTGTCTGACCACTTCGCTTAACTCCTGATACTCCTCCCCACAAAGAATATGAAGTGATTGAACAATTACCTCTTGGTACCCCTTTTTATATAAATTTTCTAAAGATTGCTTTGGGGTATCGATATGGATTCCATCCTTGATTTTTATCTTTTCAATGATCTTATCTGAAGTATAAGCATGATAAAAATCATAATCACTTAAACAGTCATGTATTTTCTTTTCACATGCTCTAATGGTTTTATCTCGTGTTTCTTTATAACTTGTTCCAAAACTTACGACGAGTACTGCTTTATTCATACTTAACCTCCTTATTCATCATCTATTTACTATCTTACTTAGTCTATCTAAATAAAATCGAATTTATTTTTGAGAAAAAATTAACCTAGCCAAATGGCTAGGTTTTTTTGTTATACTTATTCTCAAATGTTTTATGATAAATCTCTTTAAATGATGTAAAATAGAGGATTTTATTTCGTTTAATATTATTCTGCTATTATAAATTATGTGCAACTTTTAATGCTTCATAATTAGCTGCGATTGTTTTTTCAATATCTTCGTCAGTATGAGCATTCGATAAGAACATTGCTTCATATTGACTAGGACCAATTAAAATCCCTCGCTTTAGTAGCTGGGCAAAATACTTATTAAACTTTTCTATATCACATTTTTTTGCATCATCATAGTTCTCAATAGGACCTTTAGCAAAGAATAAGCATACTAGAGAACCTGCTCTAGTCACAGTATAATCTAAATCTAATTTTTCTAAATTAGTATTTATTCCATCCTCTAATTTTTTAGCTTTTCTCTCTAATTCAGTATATATTTGAGGATTATCTCTTAAGATTTCTAAATTCTTTTTCCCCATATACATCGCTAATGGATTCCCAGATAGGGTTCCTGCTTGATAAACAGGCCCAATAGGAGAAACGACACTCATGATTTCTTTTTTTCCACCGTATGCTCCAACAGGAAGACCAGCACCTATAATTTTCCCAAAGCAAACCATATCTGGATTAACACCAAAATAGGCTGGAGAACTATTATAACTTAATCTAAATCCAGTAATAACTTCATCAAATATTAAAACTGCCCCATACTCAGTACATACTTCTCGTAGTAATTCAATAAATTCTTGTTTACCTTTAACTAATCCCATATTTCCAGAGATAGTTTCCACGATGACTGCCGCAATCTCATTCCCTTCTTCTTTAAAAATTTCTCTTACGGCATCTAAGTCATTATACTTACAAACTAATGTATGTTTAACAACATCATCTGGTACACCTGGACTTGTTGGAACCCCATAAGTAATCGTTCCTGAACCTGATTGTACTAGTAGAGAATCGGAATGACCATGATAGCATCCTTCAAACTTTAATATTTTGTTTCTTCCAGTATATCCTCTTGCCACTCGTAATGCACTCATAGTTGCTTCTGTCCCAGAGTTAACCATACGAACTTGATCAATGGCCGGATAAGCCTCAACAATTATTTTTGCCATATCAACTTCTATTTGAGTAGGAACTCCATAGCTTGTTCCCTTTTTGATAACCTCTTCTATTCCCTCACTTAATTCTTTTGGAGAATGACCTAACATCAGAGGCCCCCATGAACAGATATA
The DNA here is from genome assembly GCF_025594995.1 of Turicibacter sp. GALT-G1. Taxonomy (NCBI): domain Bacteria; kingdom Bacillati; phylum Bacillota; class Erysipelotrichia; order Erysipelotrichales; family Turicibacteraceae; genus Turicibacter; species Turicibacter sp. GALT-G1. The sequence goes on along the minus strand of NZ_JAMQUS010000072.1, from coordinate 1,650 downwards.
ATCAATATATTCATTACCATCTACATCATAAATCTTACTTCCATGTGCATGATCAACGAAAATAGGACTTAAACCTACTGATTTAAATGCTCGAACGGGGCTATTAACACCGCCAGGAATATACTCAACCGCTTCTTTGTAAATTTGTTCTGACTTTTCATTTATCATATAGGTACCTCCACAGGTTAAACTTCAAATAATTCTTCGATTAATTTAATATACTCGTCTCTTTTTCCTTTATCTTTAACTTGCTTTAATTTAACAATGGGCTCTCTAATTAATCGCTTAAGAGCAGACTCCATCATGCGATCAACTAATTTCTGTTCTCTTACATCAAGATTTAATTTTCTAAATAAATATTCTAATGAATCTTCTTTAATTTCAAGACATTTTTCATTTAATGACTTAATAGTAGGATCAATGTTCGCTGATTCTAACCATTCTATAAATTCATCAATTTTTTCATGAATTATTTGATATCCTATACCTGCTAATTCATTTCTTTTGACATCATTTTCATCATGAATTTTCTTTAAATCATCTATATCATAAACTACCACATGGTCAAGGGTATTAATATTAGGATCAATATCCCGTGGGAGTGCAATATCCATCATATATATCCTATGATTTAATGTTGGCATTTTATCTAATTTTAATACTGTATGAGGAGCAGCAGTAGCACTAACAACGATATCAACATTTTGTAAGACTTCATACCTTTCATCATATTGAATAGGTATGACATTTTGAAATTGATCGCTTATGTTACTAACTTTACCGTGACTTCTATTAGCTAGGTATATATTTCCTATTCTTTCTTCTTGAAGATAAGTCATTGTTAGTCGACTCATTTTACCATATCCAATTATCAATGCATTTTTATTTTGTAAGCATCCAATTTTTTCTTTTAAAAGTTTCACACCAATGTAACTAATAGAGAGTGGCTGTTCAGAAATCTTTGTTGTCGTTTTAATCTCTTTTGCAGTAGTAACCGCCTCTCTAAAAAGTTTATTAAAAACCTTTTTACTTGAACCCAATTGCATAGCAAATTCATGTGCTTTTTTTACTTGTCCTAAAATTTGATCCTCACCCAATACAATGGAGTCTAAGCCAGCTGTAACCTCGAAAATATGACTGACTGCGTCTCTTCCTATCTTTGAAAATAAATAGTTCTTAATTTCTTTCTCATCAAAAAAATCTTCATAAAAATTAGCTAGAAGATTTATTTTTTCCTGTATATTTTCACATCTAACATAGATTTCACTTCGATTGCATGTAGATAGTATAACAATTTCACTTATATCTTTATCTAATAAGGAGTTTATAGCCTCTATCTTTTTTGTATCTGTAAATGATACTTTTTCTCTTACACTAATGGGTGCCGAATTATGATTGACTCCTATAACTCCTATATTCATAGCTGACCTCCAACAATAATTCTTGATTTATTATCCCATAATAGTATACCCCAATTAAAGTTCATTTGTAAATTTGCATATAGAAAGTTCATGATATTAATTCTAAACATCTATAAATTTTAATTTCTAAATAATCGAGTTTAAAATACCTCTAGATAACAAAAAAAATGCTCTTTAAGCATCTTCATAAATTATAAAAAAAGCACTCTAAGAGTGCGACTATTCGAAT
>NZ_JAMQUS010000071.1:0-16406 GCF_025594995.1 Turicibacter sp. GALT-G1 | reverse complement strand
ACCAAATATTATAGAACCATGATTTACTGTAAATCTATTATTGATATATAAGTTCAGATCAGTTTTTCATATTGTAAAAACTAAAGCCCTAGCAGTAGAGGAATAGATTTCTTTCAGAAATCGCTAGGTGACCCAAGGACTATATGACGTCTTAGTATGAAAGCTAATGTTTAACTAAAGCTGCTATAAAATAGTAACATACATTTCTGCTTTTATATAAGTTAATAAAAAATTACATATCGATCATATTGATGATCTAAAAAGTAAAGAAAAAAGACCAGTCTATGAAGACTAGTCTTTATAATCTCCCTCACTTTAAATTAAGCTTTGCCCCATCATTTGGTCTAAAAGAGATTGACTCATCAATGGTGCTTGATTAGTTAAAGTACTTTGAGGGGTAACTGCTGGTTGTCCCACCATTTGTTGCATATAAGCTGTTTGATTCATCATTGCAGGCTGTGTTGTAACAGGTGCTTGCGTTGCCATTTGAGCCATTGCTTGAGTTGGTTGAGCATAAAGCGTTGGCTGGTTAATAACGGTTGGACCTGCTAAGTATTCATCATAACGATATGATTCAACACTTTCTTGTCGATTTACGACATAATTGTGTTGGTTATGGTGATGGTGGACATTACGAACCACAACTGGAATGACATGATCGACACGGTGATAATGATGTTGCTGAGGAACACAAGTAACAGTTGGCTCAACGACTTGGCAACAAGTTTCATATTGACCCATTGGTGGCATAGTTGGCATCGGTACACTTCCCATAGGTGCACCACCCATCACAGGTGCACCTCCTACAATTGGAGCACTACCTGGACATCTCATATTTTGTTTCATAATTTGCTACATCCTTTCACTTTGTAATTCAGTTACAGTATAGTATATTATTTTTTCCTAAAAAGGCATTGACTCTTGCCCAAATGTTTCATTTACAAAATAATATTCGTGAAAGTAGATTATGGATTGAAAAATGTTTTATAATATAAGGGAAATAAATGAGGTGACAAGATGAAAAATATTATCTATCCAAACTATAATTGTTGTATTTTAAATACAATTGCAACTGTAATGAAGTATTATGGACTTCCATGTGAATATAAGGTATTACCTGAGCTTGAAGCAGCTCTTGCTAAGAAATATAAAACGATTGTTTTAATGGTGTTTGATGGAATGGGCATTGACGCCTTAGAGAAAAACTTAAAACCAACTGATTTTTTAAATCAACACATTAAATCTGAACTAACATCAGTCGTTCCATCGACAACAACAGCGGCGATGACTGCATATTATGCTGGAAAATCTCCACTTGAACATGGTTGGTTAGGATGGTCTTTATATTTTAAAGAATATGGACGCTATATCGATACTTTTATCAATACTGATAGTCATACTGGAGAAAAATTAGAACTTCCTCATGCCGGGCATGAATTAATGCCATATGCTCATATTCTTGATCAAATTGAACAGGTAACCCATCATCAGACAAAGGCTTATATGGTAGAACCGGCCTATATTGATTACAAAGGTAAAAATCAAAAAATTGGTGTTGAAGATGCTAAAGGATTTTTTGAAGAGGTAGAAAAGCTTTGTCAAACAAATGAAGAGAAGTTCATCTTTGCTTATTGGACGGATCCAGATAAAACGATGCATGGAACTGGATGTTACTCAGAAGAAACAAAACAAAAATTACAAGAAATCAATGATTTATTAGCGTCGTTATCAAAGACGCTAGAAGATACCTTAATTATTGTTTCTGCTGATCACGGTTTAATTGATGTAGAGAATAAAACGTATTTAAATGAGTATCCTCAATTAACCGATTGTTTTTTAATGCCACCATTCATTGAAGGACGTTTAATGTCATTCTTCATTCGCGAAGATTTACGTGATACGTTTAAGCAACGCTTTAATGAGTTATTTAGTGATGATTTCATCTTACTAACACGACAGGAAGCATTACAGAAGCAATTATTTGGTCCTGGAGAACCTCATAAAAAAACATTAGATTTTATTGGTGATTATATTGCTTGTGCAACCGGGCGTAAATTATTTGATTACATGCCGCTGACTAAAACGAAGAAATTTGAATTTACAGCGACTCATGCGGGTTTAACACGTGAAGAAATGTTAGTCCCATTAATCCTAGTTGAATCAAAATAAAATGAAAAGAACCTAGTCCAGAAGAACGATTTCTGTCTCTAGGTTCTTTTTTTAGTCTTTCACAATGGGGGCATTGTCCGTAATTTATTCCCCGTCAAATGATTGTAAATCAGCGAAGCATCGAAGTAATATTGATTTTTAATCACCATATTTTTCGTCAATAATCCCGATGTATGATGCATTTAAGTAAAAACAAACAGCTTTTAAAACGATATTATTTTGATAGGATTTAAATGGTGAATAGACATTTAACTTATTGATTTCTTCTAACCCTCATAGGTATATGGTGCTTCAATCTTAGTAAAGAAATTGGATAAGCTGGGGATGATAGTTTAGAAAAAGAAAAGAAGATTGCCTTTACATGTTTATACTCACCGACATATGATGCAGTATAGCATAATAAAGAGGTGTAGTATTCTATGCAAGTAGGTGACATCATTGTTAGAAAATCTTATCAGAAAGACATGAAATTTACAATTGTTAAAATTATCAATCATCAGGCTATCTTGAACGGTTTAAATTATCGCTTAATTGCAGATGCAGATCTGGATGATTTAGAATGTGTTGAATCAAGGTTATTGATTTCAAATAAATGGTCTAAACTAAAAAATAAAGATTCAAAATTAATTGATTCACCACCTAAGCTATTAAAGCAATACCCTCATTATCAAACCATCTCGAATCATCAAAATATGAAGTTTGGTCGAATTCTGCATTTAGATGGAAATATGTTATATTTTAAAAAATGTTGTTCATTGTATAAGAAGTTAAACTTAACAGTTGATGCTTACTGTATCAAAGAATGCCATCAACCGCTGTTTATTTCAGAATTACTTAGCTTGCATCATCCAGATATCTTAATCCTCACAGGTCATGATTCAATGACAAAAGAGAAGCGTTACTCTATGACACCGTCTGATTATAAAAATTCCCGATTTTTTGTTGAATCGATTAAGGCGGCACGGAAGGTCTATAAAGATTATGATGATCTTATTATATTTGCTGGAGGGTGTCAATCGAATTACGAAGCTCTGATGAATGCAGGAGCAAACTTTGCAAGTGCTCCTAAACGATCACTGATTAATATTTATGACCCAGTTTATGTCGCCTCTATCCTTTCTACTTCTTCAATCTCAACCGTTATTGATTTGAATGTCCTACTAGAAAGTGGTTTGTTCACAGATACAGATATTGGTGGTTTAGAAACGAGAGGGAAAAGTCGAATCATTAAACCTGGATATTAGTCATCAAATCGTAATCGCAATATAAATTACTATATAAAGGGCAGAGAATAAGACCATAAAAAGAGCGAATGGAATCGAGAAGACAAGATAATTTTTTAAGACAAAGATTTCTTCAAGCTCTTTTTTCTCGTAGGGTAACATTCTAATATGTTTAATAAATCGTTTAGTTTGGCTCAGTAACACGGGTCCACCGGTAGCCGACCAAGGGAGCATACTACTGCCTGATAAAATACCAAGTGCTAAAGCAGCATAAATTAAGTGAAAAGGAACGAGCGAAGATAAAGATGTACAAATGGGTAATAAAGTGGCTGCAGCAGGTCCAGCTGATAAAAATGTGGCAATTAGAAAGGATAATCCTAAAATAGAGAGACACATTAAATAAGGATTTTGTTGTGTAGCTGCTAAAATATATTCGGCGATAGAAGATAGAATTCCACATTGTTCTAAAACACCACCAATTAAAAATAAAGCGATTAAGAAAGCAATCGAGTCCAGTAGTGGCAAGTCGTTAAGAAGATCCATAGATTCTTTATGATTTGAAAGTAAGGCTAATCCCCCAAAGAATAAAGAAACGTAGGCAATCGAGACATTAAAAAAGGGACCCACACATAAACCAATAATATAACCAACGAATAGGATTAATGGAATACGTAATTCTTTCCATTTAATAGGTTCTTTCTTAATGACCGGCGATTCACGCCAGTGCTTTGAAAAAAAACGATACCAAATATATGTATAACCGCAAAGGAAAACAATAAATAAGAAACAAGGGAATAACATTTTATTTAAGAAATCAAAAAGTGAGAAATCAGTGTATAGAGTCAGAATCACAGCAGGGGTGTCAGCCCATGGAAGGGCTGCTCCTCCAATATTAGAAGAAACAACTAAACTAACTAAGATAGGAGTAATCGGGATATGATATTGATTAGCTAAATAGATGGTAGTATAGGTAAAGAGTAGAACGACACTTAGATTATTCATAAATAAGGAACTAAAGAAAATAAGGAAGGGCAGAACGAGAATAATAAAAGTTTGACTTCCTTTCGAGAGCTCGACAAATTTATAGCTGATCCGATTCATGACACCGCAACGTTCAAATATATCCGTAAAAAGTGAAAGAACGATCAGAAGAATGATAATCTCAGAAGGAAATGAGGTAAAAGCTTTTGCAACATCAAAGGAAGATGTTAGTGTTCCTATGAGTAATAATGTTCCAGCACCTAACAGTGCAGTAGCTGTTCTTTTTTTGGTGTTAAGAATCATGCCAATATAAATAAAAATCGTCATGATGATAAGAATAATGTTCATTGCTACACCTCTTTTTTAATAGACTTTCTGTATATCATATTGAAAGAAGGATAAATCTGTGTTATTGAATCAGGATAAAATTCCTCGTTTTTTACTTTTAGACATTTTTTGAATCTCCATTTGAGAAGTTTCTTATTTTTGCATAATATAGACTGTATACAGGGTGTTATTTTATGAAAAGGGTAATATATTAAAAAATAGTAGGTAGAAAAAGGAGTGAGAAATAAAATGAAAAATTCACCAATCATTGGATTAGCTCCATTATGGGATGATGGAAAGCAGTGCGTTTGGATGGAGCAAGATTATCTTGAGGCTATTACCTTAGCAGGAGGTATGCCTATCATTCTACCTCTTGTACAAAATGAAGCTATGATTGAAGAGATTGCTTCAAAAATTGATGGATTGTTTTTAACAGGAGGACACGATATCAATCCGAACATTTATCATGAAAAAGCTACTGATTTATGTGGGAAAATGTGTGATTCTAGGGATAGATTTGAGTTGAAATTAGTAGAAAAAATAATAGAGCAAAATAAACCTATTTTTGGGGTTTGTCGAGGACTACAACTCTTAAATGTTTTCTTTAAGGGGACACTTTTTCAAGACATCCCAACACAATATAAAAAAGATCGCAACTTCTCACATCGACAACAAATCCCGTATGATCAACCGGTTCATGAAGTTTTTTTTGTCGAAGGTGGCTTGTTAGCTCAGTGGTTAAATGTGAATACTTTACAGGTGAATAGCAGACACCATCAGGGCATTAAAAAGTTAGGTGAAGGACTAATGGTTGAAGCTCTTTCAAGCGATGGCTTAATAGAAGCGATTCATCATTCTAATTACCCCTTTTTAGTGGCTGTTCAATGGCATCCTGAATCGAGATGTAAAACAAATGAACAAGAAAGAATGCTCTTTGAACAGTTTGTGAATAGTTGTAAAAGAACATAAATTAAAGTCTGCACATGTATGAAATTTGAAGGGAAAGGTATCCTAAAAAAAGACACCTTTCTCTTTTTTTGTTGGTCCATTAGATAAAATTTATTGACAGTTTCTGCAAAGAGGAGTAGAATTTGAAACTGAGTTTCAAATTTATGAGAATGAGGTGTGAATATGACCGAGTCAAAAGGCTATAAGACGAGGCAACGGAGCTTAATTTTAAGCTATCTAGCTTCAAATCGGGATCGACATATTACTGCAGAAGAGATTATTAGCCATTTTCGTTCTAAAGGAACAAAGATAGGCAAATCAACGGTGTATCGATATCTTAATTTATTATTAGAAAAAGGGATTATTCGAAAGTATTTACGTGGTGATGGACCAACAGCATGTTATTGTTATGTGGACGAACAATCAACCGAGGCATTCGTCTGTCATGTAAAGTGTGAACGCTGTGGTAAAGTTGAAAATATTTCGTGTGAAGAAATAAAAAAAATCAGTGCAATCTTCGAGCAAAAATCTGCCTTTAAATTAGATTTAAGTCATACGATCTTTTATGGACAATGCAGGGATTGTAAAATAGAATGAGTTAGTTAAGAAGGAAGAGATTTAAAATGATAAAAAATGTTTGGACGATTTATAAAGAGGACCTTAAGCGTATTTTTACAAATTATGCCGCTCTTATCGTTATTTTAGCCTTATGTATATTACCGTCACTTTATGCGTGGTTTAATATTAAAGCATCGTGGGATCCTTATGGTCAGGAAGCAACGAGCCAAATTAAAATTGGTGTGATTAATAATGACAAGGGAACTGAGTTCAATGGAAAACTCATTAATATTGGAGATCAAGTGGTTGATCAATTAAAAGAAAATGATTTAATGGGATGGCAATTTGTTGACGAAGCAGAAGGAGAGAAGGCATTAGAAGAGGGAACATTCTATGCAACGATTACGATTCCTGATAATTTTTCACAAAATATTATATCTTTAGTGACAAGTGATGTAAAAAAAGGACAAATGATTTATCGAGTGAATGAAAAAATTAATGCCATTGCTCCTAAGTTAACTAGTAAAGGGGCCACTGGTGTTCAAGAGAATATCAATCAAACAATTGTTGAAACTGTCAGTGGTATTTTATTTGAAGCGGGAAAAGGATTAGGGTTGGAAATTCAAGAAACCGTATTACCTCAGTTATCGCATGTTTATGATCAATTAGAAGAATTAATTTCAAAATTTGGCGATATGAATAGTTTAGTGCAAACAGCTCATAATGGTGGAATTCAATTAAAAGACTTAATTGCCTCAATTCAGACCGATTTACCATTGATTGAAACGACCATTACTTCTGCAAAGACAACGATTACTTCTTTAGAAAGTTTCATGGATACTTCAAAATCAGCGCTAAGTGATTTCATGCCGACCTTAAAAAATGATCTGTTATTAATTCAGACGATTGCTGATGAACTAAATACTTATGTGAGTCAAATAGAAGAGGCCATTCTAAGTGGGTCAGACAAAGCTCCTGAATTGATTGAGAACTTAATCACAAAAGTAGAGAGCACTCAAAGTTTAGTCCAATCATTTGTTAAAGTATTAGAGAGTTTTAATAAATTCCCAGCCGGTAGATTTGATGAATTAATTTCACAGTTACAGGGTGTGAATGGAGAATTAGATAAAGCTAAAGACTTTTTACAACAATTACATGATACTACTGTTAATGGTGGAGAACCTAATTTAACGGTTTTAAATAACATCAAAACTTTATTAAGTAGTGTTTCAAGTACAGCTAGTGCCATTTATAATCGTTTTGATAGTGCTATTGTGCCATCTTTAAATAATGTCATTGATCAGGCTTATAGTACGGCAACTAATGTCTTACAAGTTTTAAAAGAGGCTGAAGCAAAATTACCAGATGTTGCTTCCTTATTAAATACAGCGTATGAAGGAGCAGATAAAGGAATTGACGCCATTGAATATATCAACTCAAAATTACCTGAAGCAGAGAATAAAGTAAGAGAAGTGACTGCAAAACTTGGTGATATTAATGAAAGCCAAAGTTTACAAGAGGTGTTAACGTTACTTCAAGAAGCAGTGACGGAACGTCAAAACTTTATGTCATCTCCCGTCGATTTAGTTGAGGAAACCATCTTCCCAATGCATAACTACGGTACTGCGATGACACCATTTTATAGTGTACTCGCTCAGTGGGTCGGAATGACGTTATTAATTTCAATGTTATCGGTTCATGCAAAAGGCGAATATCGTCCAAGTGAAGAATATTTTGGAAAGTTCTTGTTGTTTGCAACAATTGCACTTGTTCAAGGTCTTATTATTGCATTAGGTGATTTATATCTTTTAAATATCTACTGTGTCAATCCAGGTTTATTTATTGTTGGAATTTTATTCACGAGTATCACATTTACTTTTATCGTTTATTCACTCGTTTCAGTATTTGGTAACGTTGGAAAGGTTGTCTCAATTATTCTATTAGTCTTACAAGTGGCAGGTTCAGGAGGAACTTTCCCAATTCAATTAACACCTAAGTTCTTCCAAATTATTAATCCATTTTTGCCTTTTACATATGCGATTTCTTTTGCACGTGAATCGATTGGTGGAGTCGTGGAAAATGTTTTAGCAAAAGATATTATCATTATGTGTATCTATAGTGTGGGGGCAGTTCTTATTTCATTATTTTTAAAGAAACCAATTAATAAGTTATTACATGGATTTGCTGAGAAATTTGAAGAAAGTGGGTTAGGGGAATAATCGCATGAAAATCATGCGATTTTTTCTTGGAATTTACTGTGATAGCGGATTAAAATGTTGACACCAAATTTAGGGTATGATATATATTTGATATGGGTATTAGCACTCTAATGATGAGAGTGATAAAAAAGAACAGAGGAGCGATTAAATTGAAACAATTTAAAGCAGAGTCAAAACGATTATTAGATTTAATGATTAATTCAATTTACACACATCGTGAAATTTTCTTACGTGAGTTAATTTCGAATGCAAGTGATGCGATTGATAAACTATATTATAAAGCCTTAACAGATTCAGATTTAAGCTTCAATGCAGATGATTACTTTATTAAAATTTCTATTGATGAAGAAAAGCGTCAGATTACGATTTCTGATACAGGAATCGGTATGACAGAAGCGGAGTTGGATGAACATTTAGGGGTTATCGCTAAAAGTGGTTCATTACAATTTAAAAAAGATACAGAGTTAGAAGATGGTCATGATATTATTGGACAATTTGGGGTTGGATTTTATTCAGCTTTCTTAGTGGCTGATAAAGTGACTGTCATTTCAAAAGCTTTAGGAGCAGAAACAGCTTATAAGTGGGAATCATGTGGAGCCGATGGATATACGATTGAGCCATGTGAAAAAGCAACGGTTGGAACAGATATCATTTTAACAGTAAAAGAAAATACAGAAGATGAAAACTTTGATGAGTATTTAGATGTCTATAAATTAAAATCAATTATCAAAAAATATTCAGACTTCATTCGTTATCCAATTAAAATGGATTTAACACGCTCACAACTAAAAGAAGGTAGTGAAAGTGAATATGAAGAAGTCACAGAAGAACAAACAGTTAATAGCATGGTTCCAATTTGGAAGAAAAATAAACGCGAATTAACTGATGAAGATTATGAAAACTTCTATAATGAAAAACACTTTGGATTTGATCAACCATTAGCACATATTCATTTAAGTGTAGATGGAACAGTAAGCTATAATGCTATTCTTTATATTCCAGAGAAGATGCCATACGATTTCTATACAACAGAGTATGAAAAAGGATTAGAACTTTATTCAAGTGGTGTCTTAATCATGAATAAATGTGCCGACCTATTACCAGATTACTTTAGTTTCGTCAAAGGAATTGTCGATTCAGAAGATTTATCGTTAAATATTTCTCGTGAAATTTTACAGCATGACCGTCAATTAAAATTAATTGCAAAGAACATTAAAACGAAAATTAAAAATGAATTAGAAAAAATGATTAAAAATGATCGTGAAAAGTATGAAACATTCTATCAATCATTTGGACGTCAATTAAAATATGGTGTTTATTCAGACTTTGGAGCAAACAAAGACGTGCTACAAGATTTATTAATGTTTGCTTCATCTCATGAAGATAAATTAGTGACATTAGAGGAATACGTGTCTCGTATGAAAGAAGATCAAACGCATATTTATTATGCCGTAGGAGATTCAATCGATCGTATTAAAAAGTTACCACAATCAGAGGCTGTGTTAGATAAAGGATATGAGATTTTATACTTCACAGAAGATATTGATGAATTTGCGATTAAAATGTTAATGTCATACCAAGACAAAGAATTTAAATCAGTTTCTAGTGCGGATTTAGGATTAGATACAGATGCAAAAGAAGAGGAAGCAACAAAAGAGTTTGCAACGTTATTTGAAAATATGACGTCAGTATTAAGCGGAAAAGTTAAAGCTGTTCGTGCAAGCCGCCGTTTAAAATCTCATCCTGTTTGTTTAGCCAATGAAGGGGATTTATCAATTGAAATGGAAAAGGTATTAAACTCGATGCCAAATGGTCAGCAAGTAAAAGCTGATAAAGTATTAGAAGTTAATGTTAACCACGATGTGTTTAAATCATTACAAGCTGCATATGAACAGGACCAAGAGAAGTTTGATTTATTTACAGATGTCTTATATAATCAAGCACGCCTAATCGAAGGGTTAGATATTGAAGATCCAGTGGCATTTACAAATAATGTTTGTCGATTAATGAAATAAAAAAATAGGTGACTATCAATGATAGTCGCCTTTTTTGATAGGATAAAAAAGATGTTTAATAAATAGGAATGGAACTTTAATCAAAAGAATTAAATCCAGTGATATTAAGTTGTCTTTTGAATTGCTATTAAAAAATGTAGGGTAATGCGGGTTTAATATGCTTTGGTAGAGTAAAGACGAAACAAAGGAATTTTTAAAACTTTATTTTCATAGACTTACAATAACGATGATAAACTAGCAAAATTAAGTAGGGGGATAAAAATGATAAGGGTAATCCTTTACAGTGTTTTCACTTTATGTTTGATAGCTGTCGTTTATGTCATGATCTATCAGTTTCTATTTAGATATGATGAAAGTTGTTCAAAATTAAAAGTATTGAATTTAGAAAAAGCAATCGACGATTTTTATTTATCAGAAGAAGATTATATAGAAAATATGACTAAATATGTGTACCCCAAACTAGAGAAGTATAGAAAAAGTGAGAGCTTTATGAATGATGGACATACGATTGTGTATGAAAGTTATCTTCTCGAAGAACCTAAAGCGACGATTATTATGATACATGGAAATTGTGAGAAAAAAGAGAAGTATCAAGAAGCAATTTATTATTTTTTAAATATGAACTATCAAGTCTATATCTTTGATCAATATGGTCATGGAGAGTCAACCCGTAGTCCAAGTGATAGAAATTTAGTTGATGTAGATCATTATGCTGTTTATGTGAATGATTTGCGTTATTTAATCGAGGAGATTGTTATAAAAGAAGTGAAGATGACTCCAATCGTTTTATTCGGACATTCGATGGGCGGGTGTATTGCTGCTTTATTAGCAGAGCAGTATCCAACGCTAATCGATGGCTTGATTTTATCATCACCAATGTTTCAAGTGGATACAGCAGGAATTTGGGAAGGATTTGCTTATCCGTATATTAAGTTGAGTTGCCTATTAGGAAAGAAAACAGATTATCTAGTTGGAGAACCTTATCGTCAAGAATTAGAGCAGGAAATCAATTCAACTCACTTATTAACGAATAGTCAAAAGAGAGGAAGTTTTATGTATCAACAGCGATTTACAGGTGGCACTTCTCCAACTTTCGGTTCTTCTTGGCAATGGGTAAGAGCATCAATCGATGCGATTCATCAAGTACTTAAGAAAGAAAATATTACTTTGATAGACGCTCCAATCTTATTATTTCAAGCAGAAGAGGATAGCGCTGTACTGCCATATGGTCAATATTCTTTTGCAAATTCAGCTCATGAAATTGATTTTTATTTAATTGAGAATGCACAACACGAGTTGTATATAGAAAAGGATGAAATTATTCAATCTTATTTTAATCAAATGAAAGAGTTTATTGAAACTAAAATTTTAAAATAGCTTAATCAATCGAATGATTAAGCTATTTTTATATCGTCATAGATAAATGGGATAAGAAGTTGGAATGCTCTATGTATCATAAAGACGTGCTATATCTAAAGGAATATACAGGCAATCGTTTGGGGCACATTGTTAAAGTTGGTCAGATTGTTTATAATTATGTAATAAAGCGTTATTATGGAAAAAAATTTAGTTCATGTAAATAATGTTAAATTATGTAATTAGAAAGGGTGTTACCACATAATGAAAAAGCGGGTAAAGGAAAATATTATAATAGGAGCAGGATTAGTTACCTTATCATTGTTATTACATTTTGTTCATGTCCTTATCTTTAAAGATATTCATCATACGATGATTTTTTTAGTTGCTGATATTGCTTTTATTCCAATGGAAGTTTTCTTTACTAGTATGATTTTAGAGCGTATGTTGGAAAGACGTGAAAAAGAACATGATAAAGAGAAACTAAATATGCTTGTTGGTGTATTTTATGCAGAAATTGGGACACAATTATTAGCATACTTCGTTGATCAAGATGATCGAGTTGCCATTTGTAAAAAATTACGTATTCAAGACCCATCGATTTGGAATGATGCCTATTTTAAACGTTTACAACAATTGAACTCATCTTATCACTATGAAGTTCAATTAGCCAAAATTGAATTAGGCGATTTAAAACATATGTTGCATGAAGGAAAGAATTTATTAATCACTTTAATGACAACAGAAAGTTTACATGATCATGAGACGTTTACTGAAATGTTAATGTTAATTATGCATTTAAAAGAAGAGTTAGATGTGAGAGATATTACTTCTTTATCTGAAGCTGAACGTCAGCATTTAGAGCAAGACATGTCGGCGTTATATCGCTATTTAACTTATGAGTGGTGTTATTATTTAGATTATTTAAGTAAACATTATCCAGGATTATTCAATACCGCTATTATGTTAAGTCCATTTAACAAAAAGCATCAACGTTGTAGTTTAGAAACTAACTAAGAAGGGGTGATAGGTGTGACCTTATTAAATCAGCATCAAGCCGTTGGGATTGTTGCTTTATCGAATGGCTTAAGTGAAAGTCAACGTCAAACAATTGAACAATTAGAAGTTGTATTAGCTAAACTAGGGTTAGAAATGAAGTGGCCAGCTTCTTTATTTAAAAAGCACAGCATTTATCATGCAACGGATCAAGAACGTGCAAAAATATTAATGGATTTTTATGAGGATAATCATATTCAAGCTATTTTTGATGTTTCTGGTGGTGATTTAGCCAATGGAGTATTACCTTATTTAGATTATGATATCATTCGTAGTCATCCAAAGTTGTTTTTTGGCTATAGTGATTTATCGGTTGTAGTCAATGCTATTTATGCTAAAACGAGTCACCCAACGTATCTGTATCAACTTCGAAATTTAGTTGGATCCATGGCAGAGATTCAGCAAGGAATGTTCCAAGAAACGTTGATGCAAGGAGGAAATACACTTTTTAATTTTCAACCCACATGGATTCAAGGGAAGAAAATGAAAGGTGAGGTTGTTGGTGGAAATATTCGCTGTTTCTTAAAATTAGCTGGAACTGAGTATCTACCATCTTTTGATGGAAAAATCTTATTACTTGAAAGTTATAGCGGCGATGTGGCGAAGATGGCCACTTATTTAAATCAATATAAACAACTTGGAGTTTTTGATCAAATTAATGGTTTGATTTTAGGCCACTTCACAGAAATGCAACAAAAAGGATATGAGCCCGATATTGTTTCATTAGTCCAAGAGATTGTCGGTAATCAAGATTTACCCATTGTGAAAACGGATGATATTGGACATGGCCCAGATTCAAAGTGTGTCATTATTGGTGAACTTTTGACACTAGGACGTGAGGAGGGGAATGGAAATGAAGGATAAACAAAAACAAAGTCATTGTGGGACTTGTGAGTACAATGTCAATAATTATTGTACGAGTCATCATGGCTACTATTTTCATGGAGAAGCCATTTCTGATGAAGAGGTTGAGTGTGAGGATTGGGTGAAGAATGTTCATGCTTACCCATTTTTGATTCAAGAAAAATAATCAAATAGAGACTTTAATGATATAGGTGAAACTTAACAATTGGATGAAGCCATAACTCCTGAAAAGGATTATGGTTTTTTTGTTGTCATTTTACAGAAAATAAAGACATAAAATTTTAGTGTTAGACTATTTATGGGGGAGGATGATTTTCGTGTATTGTCGTCATTGTGGGAAAGAATTGAATGAAAATGCTGATTATTGTACAAGTTGTGGAGTGTCAACGAACAAAGGGAATGCTTACTGTTCGTTTTGTGGAGCAGAGACGAATGAGGCAGCTGACGTTTGTGTAAAATGTGGAGCCAAGTTAAAAAAATTAAATGGAGAGCCTAAGTCAAAAATTGTAGCGGGACTATTAGGAGTGTTCTTAGGAGCATTTGGGATTCATCGTTTTTACTTAGGCTATACAACAATTGGAGTCGTTCAATTAATATTAAGTGTTCTACTTGGATTTTTTACATGTGGTGTGACAACTGCGATTGTTGGTCTATGGGGATTTATTGAAGGTATCTTAATTATTTGCGGAACAGTAATTACGACAGATAGCGATGGAAATTTACTACAGTAACCCATGATGAAATTTCGGTATTATCGACTCATATGTTATGTTGTAGGACTCATTGTTATTTATTTGATTCCATTAGGAGCTATTGAAAACCATCGATTATGTCTATGGTATCATTTATTTCAAGTCGATTGTTTTGGGTGTGGGTTTACCCGTTCCTTTTTTTGTTTCATGAACGGGGAGCTTTTGAAAGCTATTAGTTATAATAAAATGGTCCTATTCGTTCCATTGGGGTGGGCAATTGTGATTCAAGATAGTTGGATGATCATGACCAAATCAAATCGATTGAGTTTACTGGAACGAACCTTTATGCATGGAGCACGATGGTTATATCCTAATTTGAATCGCTTTAAAAAACTTAACTAAATCTACTTCAGATGCAATGTTATTAATAGAAACATCATCTATATCCTATGATTTAGCTAAGAAACCGATGGGTTCATGATACGTAGCTGGATTTTAATTATTTTGTCGATGAATCATTTCATCGACTTTTTTTATCGTGAATGATAAAAACATTCTTGGCGAATTTTGTTATTAAAATGAACTTATTAAGCTGGAGCATCGAGCTCTAATGGCTTATGTTTCATCAGTTCGTTCATCTATCAAGGAGAATTTACGTAAAAATCTTTAGAAATAAATGATTAGAAAAAGCCCCCTTTCGAGTCTCTATCGTGAAAATCAACTGTCCATTTGAGATGAATCGTTAAATGGACTGGATATCAGGAAGCGAAAAGTCATTGAATTCTTGTTATTCATTAATGATCCAATCCATCCTATTCATCCTTCATCTATAGCACGCTATAAAATGAATAGATGTTGAATGAAAAAATGTCAAACAGGTAGAATTTCTACTTGTTTTTTTATATCAAACGTTAACTTTGATTTTCGAAGTAGTTGACAATAAAAATATTGGGTGTTAAGATGTAAACTATTGGAAGGTGAAATATCATGGGATTAAAACAAGAGATATTGAAATTATTAGAGGAAAATCGTGAACAATATTTATCTGGACAAGAGATTGCGAATCGCCTCTCCTTTAGTCGAACAGCTGTCTGGAAGTCTATAAAGGCATTAAAAGAGGATGGATATGAGATTGATGCTATTTCAAATAAAGGATATCGATTAGATACGACGTGTGATTTATTATCAGCTGAAGGAATTCGATGTTATTTATCATCGGATTATCACAACGTACCTATAGAGGTGCATCAACAGATTGATTCAACGAATACGGAAGCAAAGAAACAAGCGATGAATGGAGCACCTCATGGGACTGTGATATTAGCCGAAGAGCAAACAGCTGGACGTGGACGTTTAGGAAGAACGTTTTATTCTCCTAAAGGAACAGGCATTTATATGAGTATGATTTTACGTCCCAATTTACATCTTAGTCAATCGATTCACGTCACGACTTCAGTTGCGGTGGCCATCTGCCAAGTGATTGAAAGGTTAACGAATCAAAAACCACAAATTAAATGGGTCAATGATATTTATTTAAATCAACAGAAAATTTGTGGGATTTTAACAGAAGCAGTGACAGATTTTGAAAGTGGGAATGTAGAATATCTGATTTTAGGGATTGGTTTGAATGTTCATACTAAACACTTTCCAGTTGAGCTACAAGCGATTGCAGGCTCTTTGAATCCAGAGGTAGTCACTCGCAATCAAATATGTGCTCATTTGTTAAATGAAATTTTTCCACTTTGTGAGGATTTCAGTCATCCGTTCTTACTTGATGAGTATAAATCAAGATCTAATGTATTAGGGAAGTGGATCACATTCATACAAAATCAACAGAGGTATGAAGCTTTAGCAGAAGATATTGATGGTCAAGGAGGACTAAAAGTTCGATTGAAAAGTGGAGAGCAGATGACCTTGAATTCAGGTGAAGTTTCAATTCGATGGAGATAAATTTAATAATTGAAAAATTAGAAAGTTCTTTAACTATTTTGTTTATAA
>NZ_JAMQUS010000070.1:0-5317 GCF_025594995.1 Turicibacter sp. GALT-G1 | reverse complement strand
ATTATCTCCTACTCGATTTACTTGCAATAAATCTGTTTAATTTAGCAGAAAATAAAGTGAAATGTCTCTTTTTTTAAAACGTATTTCATTAAAAAGAAAACCACTCAAATACTAGAAGAAATATTGGTAAAACGTATGCGATTACTGTAAAATAGGATATGTTATTTAAACTCTGAATGAGGTGAAATTTTATGAAATTGTTTGTAGGTCTGGGAAACCCAGGTTCAAAATATGAAAGAACACGCCATAATGCTGGATTTATGGTTATTGATGAATTAAGCAAAGCATGGAATATTCATTTATCAGAAGAAAAAAAATTTAAAGGTGAGATTGGGCGTGGAGTTGTTAAAGGTGAAAAGGTTATATTATTGAAACCAACAACTTTCATGAACTTATCTGGAGAGTCAGTTCGTGCAGTTATGGATTTTTATGATGTTGATATCGAAGATTTAATTGTCATCTATGATGATTTAGATTTACCACACGGAAAGATTCGAATGCGTTTAAAAGGAAGTGCAGGTGGCCATAATGGAATTAAGTCATTAATCGCACACACTAAAACACAAGAATTTAAACGTATTCGTGTGGGAATCGATCGCCATCCCAAAATTCCAGTAGTGGATTATGTGTTAGGAAAATTTACAGAAGATGAGTTAGCACTTGTCAATCAGGCGATTGATTTATCAGTAAAAGCTTGTGAAATGGCATTAACAGAATCATTTAATAAAGTGATGACTGAGTATAGTAAATAGGACTTGTCACAGAAGGTGGGTGTTTGAATGAATGTGATGAATCAGTATATTTCAAAGTCTGAACAACTTCAAACTTTGATGAATACATTAGATAAGGATAATCAAAATGTTTTATTAAGCGGGGTTACAACTTCTTTTTATGCACCATTATTACAAATGATTTTCGAAAATAAAAAACGACCGATGATCATTATGATGCAAAATTTATATCACGCTCAGCGTTTGTATGATCAACTCATTGATTTGATGGACATGAATTCAGTCCGTCTTTTTCCTATGGATGAATTTATAACAGCTGAGATGCTTGCTTCAAGTTCTGAGTTACGTATCGAACGAATGAATACACTAGCTTCAATAATTGAAAATCAAAATAAAATCGTTGTAACACATGTTGCTGGTGCGACACGATTCTTAACACCAAAAGAGATTTTTAAACAAGCCGATATTCAATTAGAGGTTGGTGGAACTTACGAACTTGATGAACTAAAACGTAAATTAGTTGAGTTAGGTTATCAATCGGTTCGTGCTGTTGAGCATATGGGTGAATTTAGTGTTCGAGGCGGAATCTTAGATGTTTTTCCGATGACAGAAGAGAATCCAATTCGTATTGAATTCTTTGATGATGAAATTGATACAATTCGTTATTTTTCAACAGAAACTCAACGTTCGATTAATAAAGTTGAAAAGGCAGCTCTCGTTCCAACATTTGAACTTGTTTATTCAGACGAGCAAGTTGAGCGTTTTGAAAAAAATATTAAAGAACGCTTAACAAAAACGGCACCACTTGTTGAAGGGGAAACACGTGATAATTTATATGCTAGAATCTATGGTGATATAGAAAAGATTAAAAATAATCAAGATTTAGAGGTCATGCATAAATATATTTCATTATTGTATGAAAAACCAGATACATTGCTATCTTATTTCGATGATCCATTGGTAATCTATATTGATTACAATCGTATTTTAGAGAATCAAGAGCATATGAATGAAGATGCATTAGCCTGGCAAGAAGGAGCCATCGAAAATGGAAAAACAGTCGTTGATTTAAATTTATATCATCCAATTACTCAAACAAAAGTCTCTAGACAGCTATTTTTACTTGAACATACGAGTTCATTACAAGAAATCAAATTGACAGAACACGTTAAGCTAATGACTAAGAGTGTTACTGAGTTTCATGGACAACTTGAATTTTTTGCGAAAGAGTGTAAACGACTCAAAGAAAATGGGGTTACAGTCTTTGTCACAGTTTCAAGTGTGGAGGCACGTAATAACTTAGCCAATTATTTAGAAGAATCAGGAGTGACTGTTGCATTCCCAACGACGATCGATGAAATTAGAGAAGGTTCGATCCATCTTGTCTATGAGCGATTACCATTAGGTTTTGAACTATTAGAACCGAATATTGTTGTTTATACGGATTATGAGGTTCATACAAAACGAAAAAAACAAACAGCTTATAAAAGTAATTTTAAAGAAGGTAAGAAGATTAAAGACTATAATGAGCTTAAGCTCGGAGACTATGTGGTTCATGTTCAACACGGAATTGGACAGTATATTGGGATTGAGACATTAGAAACAAATGGTGCCCGTAAAGATTTCTTAATGATTGCTTATCGCGGAGGCGATAAACTATATGTTCCAATCGACAAAATTGAGATGGTTCAAAAATATGTAGGATCAGAGGGGGCAAAACCGAAAATCCACAAACTAGGAACATCGGAATGGGAGAAAACGAAGGCAAAAGTTAAGAAAACGGTTAAAGATATTGCAGATAAATTAATCAAAATTTATGCTAAACGCGAGCATTTACCTGGTTACGCATTCTCAAAAGACACGATTGAGCAACATGCGTTTGAAAATGCCTTCCCATATGTTGAAACAGATGATCAGCTAAGGGCTGTGGCTGAGATTAAAGAAGATATGGAAGCGCCACATCCAATGGATCGTTTATTAATCGGAGATGTTGGATACGGAAAGACGGAAGTAGCGATGCGCGCTGCATTTAAAGCAGTCCAGGATGGGAAGCAAGTTGCCTATTTAGCACCAACAACAATTCTTTCTAAGCAACATTATGAGTCATTTGTGGCACGTTTTAAGGATTTTGATGTAAAAATTGGATTACTTAATCGTTATGTGTCAATAAAAGAACAACAGGAATTGCTAACAAATATAAAAAGTGGTAAAATAAATATCGTTGTCGGAACGCATCGAATTTTATCAAAAGATGTAATCTTTAAAGATTTAGGACTTTTAATTATCGATGAAGAACAACGCTTCGGGGTTGAACATAAAGAGAAAATCAAAGAGTTTAAAACTGAAGTTGACGTCTTAACGCTTACTGCAACACCAATTCCAAGGACATTACAAATGTCGATGATTGGTATTCGAAGTTTATCATTGATTGAGACTCCACCAATGAATCGCTATCCGGTACAAACTTATGTACTGGAAGAACATGATGGAGTAATTCGTGATGCAATCGAACGTGAATTGGCTAGGGATGGACAAGTATTCTATTTATATAATAGAGTATCAGATATAGAGAAAAGAGCGGCAAGAATACAAAAGTTAGTGCCGGATGCAGTGGTTGAATATGCTCATGGACAAATGAGTAAAGAACAACTTGAACAAACGATGGCGGATTTCGAAGAAAAGAAATTTAATGTCTTAGTTTGTACCACTATTATTGAAACAGGGATTGATATACCAAATGCGAACACTCTGATTATCTCAGATTCGTATCGATTAGGCTTATCACAACTATATCAGCTAAGAGGTCGCGTCGGAAGAAGTGATCGTATTGCTTATGCTTACTGCATGTATCCTAGAAATAAAGTATTAACTGAAAATGCTGAAAAAAGGCTACAAACAATTAAAGAATTTACTGAACTTGGTTCAGGATTCAAGATTGCCATGCGTGACTTAGCAATACGTGGAGCTGGAGATATGTTAGGAGCACAACAATATGGATTTATAGATACAGTTGGACTGGATTTATATACTCAATTGTTAAGTGAAGCAGTAGTTCACGCAAGAGAAGGTAGCAATTTTGAAGTCGCTTCATTTGAATTACCAAAATTAGAATTTGACTTTCCAACGAAAGTTGATGCGTACATACCTGATTTTTATATCAGTGATGAATCGACCAAAATTGAAATTTATCAAAAAATTAAAAAAGTTACTAATGATGAAGAATATAAAGACGTTATCGATGAATTAATTGACCGTTTTGGTGATTTCCCTGATGATGTTAAATATTTAATTGATCTGACCTTTTTAAAGAATATAACCGAACCATATATTGAAAAAACAAAATCGACTAAAAATACGATAGAATTCATATTAAAGGAAGAAATTACACAAGATATTGATGGACAGAAATTATTTGAAGCTGTTCACAAGATCGGTTCTATGATTCGTCTGGCGTATAAGGATAATCGAATAAATATTATTTTTGATTTACCAGTTGTTAAAAGGTTACAATGGTTCGAATATGCATTAGATTTATTTAAAAATTTCGAAAGATTCAAAAAAGATGTAAAAAAGGTATAATTTATTAAAAAACATAAAAACTAATGTTAGATAATTTGAAAGTGAGGTTTTGAGAAAGATGAAAGCTACTGGAGTTGTTCGTCGTATAGATGACTTAGGTCGTGTTGTAATCCCAAAAGAAATTCGTAGAACGATGCGTATTCGCGAAGGGGATTCTTTAGAAATTTTCGTTAATCAATCAGGAGAGGTTGTATTAAAAAAATATTCTCCAATCGCTGACATTTCTGCATTTGCACAACAATACGCTGATGCAATGCAAGCATCTACTAAAAAAGGTATTTTAATTGTAGACCGTGAAGATATTATTGCAGCTTCTGGAGAAATTAAAAAACAATATTTAAACCGTCGTGTTAGCCGTCCATTAAGCGACATGATTGAAAATCGTACATCTAAAATCGCTGAAGGAAAAGAAGTTTTAGAAATCGTTGATGGTGAAACAACTGAGCGTTCATTCGTAATGATTCCAATTATCTCAAATGGAGATAGCTTAGGTGCAGTTATTTTAGTAGGAACTGAAGAAGATGAATTAGTTAATGAATTAGATATTAACAGTGCTAAAATCGCAACATCATTCTTAGGTAAATACTTAGAAGGTTAATTTGAAAACAAAAAAGATACTTATCCACAATTGAGTAAATAAGTATCTTTTTTATTTTAGCTGTGTTACAAAATCTTGTTCATAATAAATTTATTGATACCAACCGGTACTCAGTGTAAAGTTTTTTTTTGTGATCTGTGGATAAGGATGATAATAATTAAGTTAAGTCAATATTATATTCAAGGATATTATTTTAGAGGATAGCTAAAAATTATTTATGTTATTATCCATTCGTATGAAGGATACTATTAATTGATTTATACATACATGGCGAAATATAATTCATGGTTTTGAAGTCACCTATTCCTTATCAAATTTCATCAAATTTTATGATAAAATTTAGGTAAATTAAATTTAAACTCAAATAAAAAAGTGTAACCGAAGTTACACTTTTTTATGTGCGCCCGGC
>NZ_JAMQUS010000007.1:50769-111462 GCF_025594995.1 Turicibacter sp. GALT-G1 | reverse complement strand
TTATTAGAATACTATAAACATTTACCACGAGATAAGGTTCAAGAATTTGGGCAGCGATATCAAACAATCATTGAAGAAGGCTATCTGGCGAATCCTTTAAAAGCTCATGAAAAAAATACAGATCCAGTTCGATTACTCAATCGTTTATCGAAACGACAAGAAGAGGTGCTAGAATTTCTATATCAAGTTGAAGTTCCATTTGATAATAATTTAGCTGAGCGTGATGTCCGAATGACTAAAACGAAACAAAAAATATCAGGCTGTTTTCGAACAGAAAAAGGGGCTCATTGTTTCGCACGAATCAGAGGATTCATTTCAACTTGTCAAAAGCAAGGATTAACGATCATTGAAAGTATTGAAACCATTTTAAGAGGAAATACGATTCAATTTTCATAAAATACAAGAGGGGGACTTCATGAAATGGGTACCTCTTTTTAGCTTACCCTCTTGTACTAGGCTGAATAGTTACCTTTTATTTTATAATAGAAAAAAAGATAACTTAAGAGAAGTATGGTGAAGAGAATGAGTCAAAAGAAGTTTACAGATAAAGAAATCAACATTTTAAATAAAAACCCTTATGTTAAAAAGGTATCAGAAAAAGCAATTATTTGTCATGATGAATTTAAACGTTTATTAGTTGTACAACTAGATGAAGGAAAAACTCCTCGTATGTTTTTTTAACAAGCAGGATTTAATGTTGAGATGATCGGCATGAAACGGATTGGATCTGCTGTTTTTAGTTGGAAATTGGCTTATGAAAAACCTGGATTATTTGGATTAAAAGATACGCTTCCGATGAATTCGGCACGTCGTTTAAATAGAGAGTTAACCGCTCAAGAGCAGACAGCTAAGCTTGAAGCTAAAATTAAATTATTAGAAGCAGAGAATGAATTATTAAAAAAGGTATATTTGATGGAGAGGGGGAGACTAAAGTAGTTAAATCCCTCACTCCTTCACAGAAATATGAGTTAATTACACAAGTCATTGAACACTTTAACTTAAAAGGTGTCATCGGCTATTTTTGTGATACCTTAAACGTCTCACGCTCAGGCTATTATCGCTATTTTAGTGGTGATGCAAAATAGAATCGACTAAAATGTGAAGAAGTGGATTTAATGGTTAGGGATCTTATTTTGAATATTTTTAATCATCGTGGATACAAAAAAGGATCTCTTCAAATTAAAATGACATTAGAAGGTGAAATGGGGATTGTTTATAGCCTTAAACGAATTAGACGCATCATGAAAAGATAGAGAATTATCTGTCCCCATCGTCGAAGGAAACCCTATTTAAAACAACTAAAAGCAACAGAAGAACATCGCGTTTTTAAATCGAGAATTTAGAGAAGAAACACCAGGTAAAGTCTTACTCACTGATATTACTTATTTATATTATGGAACTGGAAAAGTAGCCTATCTATCGATTATTTTAGATGCCTCTACCATTAAAATTTTATCTTATCATGTTTCGGATAGTTTAGGGATGCCATTGGGGACTGAAACCATTGAAAAACTATTTAGGAATAAACGAATCCCACTTCATCCAGAAGCGTTTATCCACTCTGATCAAGGAGCCATGATACCAGCCCAACCTTCCAAGCTCTATTAAAGAAAAAGGGATTAGGTCAATCCATGTCTCGAAAAGGAAACTGTTGGGATAATGCACCACAAGAATCTTTCTTTGATTACTTCAAAGATGAATCCCTATTAAAGAATGCCAAACATTAGATGAGGTAAAATACGAAGTCAAACGATATAAGATGTATCATAATATAGCACGTTATCAATGGAATTTAAAAAAGATGACTCCTGTGGGGTACAGAAATCATCTTTTAAATGTAGCTTAACTCATGTTTTTTTGAAATGTCCTTGACATAGGTTCCAGATTACCTTATTATTACGCTTCTTAATTCATATCAAGTGATAAATACTGATTGAAAAAAAGAGTGTTAGAAATTTAAGGATATAAATAATTTAAAAAAGTTAATACAGTATCTTTATTTGAACAATTTTTAATTATTCCTAAATATAGATTCCCATTAAAATTAAATTTGGACATTAAAGGGCTATTCGTTATCTCGATAACAGAGGAAGTGTCGTCAATAGTTAATAAGTGGTTTTGTAGAGAACTATTAGAACTTAATTCATCCAGAGAATATAGGAAATCATTTTCACTAAAATAATTTAGAGAAGAATCATCCATTATGACTATGTCTAACTGTTGAGCATTGATTGTTGCTAGAAGTTTTAAATGTGAGGCATAGGTGATTTCGTATTCTTCTTGAGTTGGATTATTTTTAATATAAAGATTATCGTAAAGTTGTACTTTAGCATCATCAATAGTAAGAGTAGTAATAAAATTATCACTTATAACAAGTGATGCTTGATCACTTAAATTAACATTAACTAAACCGATATTAAGAATGATATCTTTTCTAAATAGGAGGCCGTGAGTTATATTAATGACGAAGTATAGTAGTAGGATAATAGCTAAAACATGAAATTTATAATAGTCATAAAAATATCTTAATTTATTAAATTCCACACTCATTTATATATTTCTCCTTTATTTTCTAGACTAGTTTTTGTTCGTCAAGCCTTTTAGTTTTCTGTTCACATTGAAGTATAATATTAGACATTAAATAAGAACTAATTAATGCTGTGATTCCCATGCCAAAGATAATAAGTGGTGTGAAAATAAATATAATTGTATAAAAAATGATAAAATGAATGAAAGTGATAACAGCGCTACACATTAAAAAACGAAGTCCAATTATTAAAGCATTTTTAAATACATAGAGTGTTTTATTTTCAAATTTAGAAATTAATGGATAAATATAAAGGCTAATGAGAAGATAAGCTACACAAGCTACGAAATACGAGGCTAATAGGATGGTCCAAAAAATATTATCTAGACCTTTATGATATAAAATGTAACCATCAATTAAAAGAAGGGTACCTAAAAGTGTTAAAATTATCCAAACAGAAGTACTTTGTTTAAAATTTTGTTTAAAAGATTTAATGAAATCTTTAGTAAGATTACCTTCTTCATTACGAACAATTTTTAGTGAGACACTATATAAAGCTGTCGTTGAGGCTCCGATAGTAAAGATAGGAATTGAAAATATAAACCATAAAATATTTAAATAAGCACTGTAGCAGATGTTTGTGAGTGCTTTTGAAACAGGACTGTTATACTCGAATAGATTACCCATGAAAAATCTCTCCTTTTTAATCTCATTAGTGATTTGTTGATTCTCTAAGTATGAGTGTTGTTTCGGTATACATCTTACGGTAATTTAAAGTAGGTTCTTTAATTCTTGAAAATAATAGTTCAGCAGCACAAACCCCCATTATTTGACTGTGGATATGAATAGTTGTTAGTGGAGGAGATATAATCCTTGATTCAGGAGAATTATCAAATCCACATAAAAGAACATCATCGGGAACCTTATAGCCTTTAATTTTTAAAACGCTAATAACATCTAATGCAATAAAATCATTTGCACATATAAATAAATCAGGTAACTCATCTAAATTATCAAGGCAATTGTGCAAGTATTCCAAATATGAACTTTGTGTTTGAAGCGATTTATCTACATTATGATTTGTAAAACAGAATTTATCATAATACTCTATATTATGAAACAATAGACCATTACGAAATGCTAGGTAGCGTTCATAGAAAGATTGACAGTGATTAATTTCTCCAATGAAACCTATTTTTCTTTTGCCACGATGAACCATTTCTGAAATAAGTTGTTGAATTCCTGATGTGTTTTCCATATACAGGAAATCGGAATTAATAGGATTTGATGTTAGAACATGTGAATCTACGAATAAGATAGGGATATTTAAATTACTAATCATATGATTATAATCTTTATCAAACATTTCAAAACAAATAATCCCAGCACAAGTATGTTTGTTAAAAGAAGAGGGAAGTTTTAATGAGCTTAATTCTTCAGGTAAAACTCTGATGATTGTAAGCGTATAATTTAATTGTGATAATTCACGTTGAAATTTATCAAGCATTAATGATGCAAAGTGTGAATTATTTAAGAAGGTGGATGTTAATAAAATGATTTCACTTTGTTTTATAGAATTAGAAACTAGATCGTTGAAATTATTAAAGTTTGAAAATTCTGCGATTGAAAATTGTTTATATCCCATTTCTATAGCTTTTTGCATAACTTTTTCCCTAGTTGCTTCTGCTATAACTCCAGTATTATTAAGTGCTTTAGAAACAGTATTTCTAGAAATACCTAAAGCATCAGCAATATCTTGAATTGTTACTCTATTTGACATATATCCTCCTTATTTTTATCATTCTAATATTGATATTTTTATCAGAATGATTTTTTATATTTATATAAGTAGTGAAATATATTTCATAATCTCAGAATCAGGTTTATCCTATCAATATTTTTGACAGAAAGATCAACTATTGTCATGCTAAAATTTTCTCAGTTATGAAAACTTATCAGGACTTATATATTTAGGTTTAGTGAATGATTGGGTATCGGAAAAATATAGAAATATATAATTATTATAATATACGAATAAAAAATAGTCAATTGCACAATGTTTGCGCTTTATAATGTAACAAAAATTGTGCAAACGACAAAAGATAATTTGTGCAATTAATGGTGTTGTAGATGTAAGATTTGGGATATTTTTTGGTTAAAAATAACAATATTTATTGACAATGTGTAAAAACACTGATATAAATACTAATGTAAACGGTTGTAGTGTTACATTTGTAAAAGTATTGTGGAGTGAATTAATTTTAGAAAGGAGAAGAGTCATGGAAAATAGCGCACATGTTTTGGGAAATAACCAAGTGAAAAAGCGTGGTAGATCAAAAGAAACAATATTATATATAAAATCCCACTGGCAGTTATATGTGATATTTCTTTTACCAGCTTTATTATTAACATTGGTATTTAAATATTTACCAATGGGAGGGGTATTAATTGCATTTCAAGATTATAATCCGATAAAGGGGATATTGGGAAGTGAATTTGTTGGTTTTGAACACTTCATAAGATTTATGAAATCTCCAGATTTCATTTTATATCTAGTTAATACCTTAAAGTTGAGTATATATGGCCTACTATGGGGGTTCCCAGTACCTATTATCTTAGCTTTCCTATTAAATCGGATTAGTAGTTCTAAAATAAGACAAAAAGTTCAATTGGTATTATATTTACCTAATTTCATATCTGTTATCGTATTGTGCGGTATTATACGAATATTATTATCAGTAAATGGGCCGCTTAATTTATTCTTTAATACAGATATAGACTTTATGACTATGCCCTCAGCATTTCGTACAATTTATATTGCCTCAGGTATTTGGCAAACTGCTGGATGGGCTTCGATTATGTACACGGCTGCACTTTCGAATGCAAGTAAAGAGTTGAAGGAAGCGGCGATTATCGATGGAGCTAATATTTTTCAACAAATTAAGGCTGTTGAATGGCCAGCGATTAAAGATATCGTTGTGATTCAATTTATCTTAGCAGCAGGAAATGTTATGAGTATCGGCTTTGAAAAAGCATATGCGCTGCAAACAGATTTAAACTTACAAGCTTCTGAAATAATATCTACATATGTTTATAAAATCGGATTGCTACAGGGTGATTATGGATTCTCAACAGCAGTAGGATTATTTAATACAGTAATTAATATTATTTTATTAGTTTTAGTGAATAAAATTATTGCTAAAATGAATGACGGAAAAGGATTGTAGGTGAATAGTATGGAGAGGATAAAAAAATTTCATAAGCTATGTGTTAGTGATAAGTTATTTTTACTGCTATCGTTTTTGGTATTGGGGTTATTTTTATTAGCTATTATAGTACCTGTATTATATATTATCTTTGCATCATTTGTTGATCCAGTAACTTTACAAAATCAAGGAATTACTTTTGATTTCAGTAAATGGACCTTAACAGCATATGAAAGGGTAATTGATAATGCATCAATTTGGACAGGATTTAAAAATGCTATTATTTACTCAGTGTTATTTACTGTCATTTCGGTTATAGTGACGTTGCTAGCGGCTTATCCTATGTCAAGAGAAGATTTTAAAGGTAGAAAGATTTTTAATCTAATATTTATGATTACAATGTTTTTCGGGGGAGGATTAATTCCAACATATTTATTAATAAGTGATCTAGGATTATTAGATTCAATTTGGGCCATAATTTTGCCAGGGGCTTTTAGCGTATGGAATATGATTATTGCTAGAACGTATTATAAAGGTATTCCAAGTGAGTTAAGAGAAGCTGCAGAAGTAGATGGTGCTAATGAATTAGTCTATTTCTTTAAAATCTTATTACCAGTTTGTTTTCCAATTATTGCAGTATTATCATTGTGGCAATTTGTTGGAATGTGGAATAGTTATTTTGATGCAATGATTTATTTAAATGATGCATCTAAGCAACCATTACAACTTGTATTGCGCTCGATATTAATTCAAAATCAACCTGAGTCTGGAATGATTTCAGATATACAAAGTACGGCTGAAAGAGCTCAGCTAGCGGAGTTATTAAAATATTCTACAATTATTATTTCGAGTTTACCCTTAATTGTGATGTATCCATTTTTCCAAAAATATTTTGATGGAGAAATCATGTTAGGATCGATTAAAGGGTAATATAAAATACAAAATTTATGGAGGGGAAAAAATGAAATGTAGAACAGTTATGCAGGGAATTAGTCTTTTTTTAGCGTCATCTATAGCCTTAGTCGGTTGTAGTGGGAATAAAGTAGAGTTAAGAAGTCAAACGGATTTTCAAGAGGTTGATGTAGCAACTCTGCAATTTCCTTTACAAGAAACGACGACTATCAAAGGAATGACAACGTTTCCAGCTAATACGGAATCTAATCCAAATAACCGCACAATTTTTAAAAGGTTACAGGAGGCTACTAATGTAGAGGTGGAGTGGACAGCCATTCAATCAGATCAATGGGGAGATAAAATCACATTAGCAATGTCAGATGTTAATACATTACCTGATTTTGTAATGAATGCAGGATTTTCTACAAGTGATTTATCAAGATACGCACAACAAGGAGTTATTCTTCCATTAGAAGATTATATTGAAGCGTATATGCCGAACTTGAGTAATATATTAAATAAATATCCAGAATATAGAACTATGATTACTGATTCAGAAGGACATATTTGGTCTCTACCTTGGATTGAGCAATTAGGTAGCGGGAAAAAAGCTATTCAAACAGTTGGAAATATGAGTTTTATTAATCAAAAATGGCTTGATTTCTTAAATTTAGAAATACCTGAAACGGTAGAGGAATTTGAAGAGATATTAATTGCCTTTAGAGATAATGCGGAAGCTTTACAAAAAGAATTTAATATAGATGGAGATATTATTCCAATGTCTTGTATTATTAATGATGGTGATCAAGATCCTTCAATATTAATTAATGGATTTGGGGAAGGATACGGCGATCCAGATAAAAGTAGACATATTGCAGTAACAGATAATCTAGAAGTCATTAGTACTACTGTACAAGAGGGGTACAAAGAAGGTATTCAATGGCTACATTCTTTATATGAGCAAGGTTTAATTGATGCAGAAGCGTTTACTCAAGACTGGTCTACATATGTCTCAAAAGGGAAATCAGGACGTTATGGAGTTGCTTTTAGTTGGGATATTGCAAACATTGATAATCTTAATGATTGGGTTCCATTACCAGTTCTAACTGCTGATGTGACAAATTTAACAGCTCAAAATGGTTCATTTACTAGTGGTGTAGATGTTGGGCGTGCAGTAGTGACAGCTGCAGCTGGAAATCCAGCATTAGTATGTGCATATTTAGATCAAATGTATGATCCATTTCAATCTCCACAAAACAATTGGGGAACTTATGGTGAAGATGATGAGTTTGATATCTTTGAATTAGGGAAAAATGCAGATGGTGAAGAAATGTTACAACATGCGCCTCTAGGTGATGCATCACCTGTTGAAGTTCGTGAAGCTGAGTCTGTTGGTGGCCCATTGGCTATTCTTGATGAGTATTATGGTGTTTATGTTACTACACCAGCTGATGCACAATATCGTTTAGAGTGGATTGAAGAGTACTTTACACCAGATATGAATCATGAATATGTATATCCTGTAGTTTTTATGGATCAAGAAGATACTAAACGCTTAGCAAATCTTCAAACTGATTTGGAAAAATTAATGAATACTAAAAAAGCTGATTGGATTAAAAATGGTGTTACTGATGAAGAGTGGAGTCAGTACCTGAAAGATTTAGACGCTTATGGACTACAAGAATATTTAGAAATTCATCAAAAATATTTAGATGCAGCTTATGAATAATTAGGATAATAACGTATCTCAATATGTCTGGGAAATGAGGATATCAAATATGAATATAATTTTAAATAAAGCTAGAGAGTATGAGATGAATCATGAGGGTGCAATTAAGCTACAAAAACCTGACTTTCATTTAGCATCACGAGTTGGGTGGATGAATGACCCTAATGGATTTAGTGTTTATAATAATGAATACCATATGTTCTATCAATATCACCCATATAGTGCTTCATGGGGACCGATGCATTGGGGACATGCTAAAAGTAAAGATTTGATTAATTGGGAGTATCTGCCTACGGCGTTAGCACCTGATCAAGAGTATGATCAATTTGGATGTTTTTCTGGAAGTGCTGTAACGTTAGATGATGGTAAGCACCTACTTATGTATACAGGTGTGAAAAAAGTAAAACTTCCAAATGGTGAGGAAACCGATATTCAAACACAATGTATTGCCATTGGAGATGGTGTTAATTACAAAAAACATCCAAATAATCCAGTTATCACAGCAGATATGCTACCTGAAGGATGTAGTAAAGTAGATTTTAGAGATCCTAAGATATGGAGAAAAGAAGATGGTAGCTATTTATGCGTAGTAGGAAATAGACCAGCAGATGGTAGTGGACAAGTTGTTCTATTTAGTAGTAAAAACGCAATTGATTGGAAATATGAAGATATTTTATCTTATAATGGAAATAGGCTAGGGAAAATGTGGGAGTGTCCTGATTTCTTTGAGTTGAATGAAAAAGGTGTATTATTAATTAGCCCACAAGATGTTTTACCACAAGGATATGAATATGGAGGTGGGAATGTAACGGCTTGCTTAATCGGTGATTTTGATAATGAGAACAATATCTTTAAAGAAGAAATTAATCATGCAATTGATTATGGGTTAGATTTCTACGCTCCACAATCTGTTCTTACTGAGAGTCAAAGACGGATTATGGTAGGATGGATGGCAAATTGGGACACAAATGGTTTACAAAATCCAGGTAGAGAATGGTTTGGACAAATGAGTATACCAAGAGAACTACACGTTATAAATAATCGATTAATTCAAAACCCAGTTAAAGAAATTGAAAATTACCGAAAAAATAAGGTTGAATATCAAGAAGTTACATTCAAAGGTAATAAAACATTTGAGGCTGTTAAAGGACGAAGAATTGATTTAGAAGTTATCGTTAAACCAAGTATCAACTGTGATGAATTTTCAATTAAACTCGCACAAGATGAAGTATGCTATACTGCAATTAAATACGATGTGAAAAAATCCTTATTAACAATGGATAGAAAATTTTCGGGTTGTAGAAGAGCTGTTTTGAATGAAAAAAGTGCAATAGTACCATTAAAAGATGGTTTGTTAAAACTCAGACTCATTTTAGATAAACAAAGTATTGAGACATTTATTAATGATGGTGATAAAGCAATGACTATGTTAATCTTTACTGATTTAAATGCTGAGGGAATTTCATTTTTTAGCGATGAAGAGATAACGCTAAATCTTGTAAAATATGATTTAGTGAAATAATTAAAGATTAATTTTTTTAGACTAACGAATTGTTAATACAACTGTGACACTTTCTCATGAAATAGCTCGACTCCTACCAGAGAGGGATACCACTTCGTGGGGAGGTGACCTATGCAGTTTTCCACCCTAAACATTTTTGTAGTCGATGATTAATGAGGCACTCTGCCTCATTAATCTCTTCATTACTTCCTCTTTGCCAAGACGAATAGGCATCTGCGAAATAAACAGTAACTTTTAAATCAGCTTCTACTTTGGAATAACAAGCAAACGCTTTTCCTCAATCGGAAGTACGTCATATAAATATGTCTATTTTGACCCCTAACTTTGAGCTATACTGTAGCTATCAAAGATAAGGAGGTCAATTTTTTATGAAAGAAAATCATATTATAGTTCCAGTCACATTGAGTGACCCTAATTTAAAGTCTTAGTCAGCATCTACGACCGGTAAGGATATGCCTGCCTGTTACTTTAAAATTAAGGATACTGAAGTCACGTTTTACAATGGGGAAATAAGAGTATATTTTAGATGAAGTTTTAATGGAGCTGTTTAAGTATGCTTATTAATTTTACTACGATTCAAAATATCTTTAAGCCCTACTAATGGGGGGAGGCATTTACTTCGTAAATGGTCGGTGATCCATTGTTTGTCGCCACAACGATATGCGTTGTGGGAATGAGGGTTTAACTAATGTCCTCACTGATAAATATGATTTAGATTTATTTAATCAGACTATCTTCTTATTTTGTGGGAGAAAAAAGATTGAGACAAAGCTTTATACTAGGATCGTGACGGATTTATGTTGTTATATATAGAAACAGAAATGTATTTCATCATTCTACATCAGTCTTAGTTAATCGATTGCTTTAATACTAAGACAGACTATCGTCCAGGGGTCACCTAGCGATTTCTGAAAGAAATCTACTCCTCCTTTGCTAGGGTATGGGTCACCTACCATGCGAAGCATGTTTCCTCCATTAGTAGGGCTTAAAAGTTTTCCGATATGAAAAACTTATCTGGACTTATATATATTAGAATCGAAAATGAAAATTTACAATGACCACAAAATCAAGATGTAAAACAGGTTGCTTATACTAATAGAAATAAGCGGTTTTTTCGATAAAATCTCTTATTTCTATTTTTTTATGATTACTTATACTAGTTGTAATGATAAACCCTTTTCAAAGTAGGCGACTTGGATGACAGAACTTGAACAACAATTAATAGAACGAAATAAAGCTTTATTCACTAAAAATCAATCACTCGCAGAAAAATTTCGCCAACTAACTGTGCAGATTCAGTATATGAATAAAAAGAGATTTGAATTTTCTAAGTGAGAAGACGAAGGTAGCTGATGCTCAAATTTCATTATTTTAATCCGATAATGTTCAGAATTTGGTGTGGTAACTTCTTTATGAGTTTTTTTATGGGTCACATACAATATTACAATCTATCTGATAAAAATTAAGTAATGGCGTCAAAAAGACAAATAAGTGATATAATAAAAGATAGTAATAATTAAAAGAGGTATAAAGATGACAACATTTAATGAATTCAAACTTAGTTCAGACATTTTAAAAGCATTAAATGGACTGGGGTATCATGAAGCTACAGAGGTTCAAGCCCAAGTTATTCCAACCATTTTAAATAAAGAAGATCTAATGGTTCAATCAAAAACGGGAAGTGGGAAAACAGCATCTTATGGAATTCCAGTTTGTGAACAAATAGATTGGGAAGAAAATAAGCCTCAAGCACTTATTTTAACTCCTACTCGAGAATTAGCCGTTCAAGTTCAGGAAGAACTGATGCATATTGGACGCTTTAAGCGATTAAAGGTAGTTGCTGTTTATGGGAAGTCTCCGTTTAAAGATCAAGTTCGAGAATTAAAACAAAAAACACATATTGTTGTTGGAACACCAGGGCGAGTATTAGATCATATTGAGCGTGGAACATTAAATTTACAGCAAATTAAATCTGTTATTTTAGATGAAGCTGATGAGATGTTAAACATGGGATTTATTGAGACGGTGGAAATGATTTTAAAGATGACACCTAAGGCACGTCAAACGATGTTATTTTCGGCAACGATGCCAAATGCAATTAAAAAGTTAGCAAAGAACTATTTATCGCAGCCGACAGAAATTAAAATTGAATCGAAATCAATTGCAACCGATTTAGTTGAGCATGCGTTATATCCTGTTCGAATGCAAGAAAAAGTTCGTTTACTACAAGAGTTATTAACCGTAGAAAATCCAGGTCGCTGTATTGTATTTTGCTCAACACGCGAAGCAGTAGACGCTTTATATCAAGGATTAAAAGCAAAAGGTTATCCTGTGAATCGTCTACATGGAGGAATGGAGCAAAGGGATCGTCTTGAAGTGATGCGAAACTTTAAAATGGGACAGTTTTCTTTTTTAGTCGCAACGGATGTAGCAGCACGAGGAATCGATGTCAGTGATTTAACACACGTGTTTAACTTTGATTTACCTGAAGACCAAGAATCTTTTGTTCATCGAATTGGTCGCGTCGGGCGTGCAGGAAAAGTCGGGAAAGCGATCACGTTTGTAACTCCATTTGAGACTAAGTTATTAGAGCAGATTCAAGCTTATATTGGATTTGAATTGCCAGTGATTGAACGTCCAGTGGCAACAGAAGTTGAAAAAGCAAGAGCTGCCTTTGAAGCGAAATTAAAAGAACGTCCGAAAATCAAAGTGCAAAAACATGCAGATGTCAACAAAGAAATTATGAAAATCTATTTAAATGGTGGAAAGAAAAAGAAACTTCGTGCGATTGACTTTGTTGGAACCATTTTATCTATTGATGGAGTTGAGAAAGAAGATATTGGAATTATTGATATCCAAGAGAATGTGACCTATATTGATATTTTAAATGGTAAAGGTTGGAGTGTCATTGATGGGTTAAAAACGAAGACCATTAAAGGGAAAAAACTAAAGGTTCAAAAAGCGTATAACTAAACGATTTAAAAGATGAAAAGTAAGGTCGGCAAATTCGCCGATCTTTTTTTGATATGATTAATACGTTGGTAAATGGACGGAAATGCTAGTTTATTGCATAGCAAATCCATCAATTTGTCATACTAGTTTTATTAAGATATAAAAGCAGACGGGGAGGATTTCGTCTGCTTTTTTTCAAAATGAGGTGTAAAAATGGTACGACGTGGGTACGATAGCCAAGACGAACGCTGGTTTTCCCAAGTAGAATTGGAGAAGTTAAAACAGGCAAATCATGATATTACTTGGCTCATCAATCGAGGTTATAAACTAGAAGGAAGTGTTACTTTTGTTAGTAATCGCTTTTTATTTTCAAACCGCCAACGTGAAGCATTAAAGCGTGTTATTTGTGCAAGCACATGTTGTTTAAAACGTATGGAAAAAGAGTTACCACTAGAGCAGATGAAAGGAAAGACACTCTATATTGATGGGTTCAACTTAATTATTACACTTGAAGTGGCATTAAGTGGTGGCACCTTAGTATTTGGGAATGATGGGAATATTCGTGACTTAGCAGGACTTCGAGGCAGTTATCGAATGATTGAAGAAACTGAACAGGCTCTTCAACTACTGGGACAATTTTTAAAGCGATATGAAGTTTCGCATGTCATTTTCTATTTAGATGCACCTGTTTCAAACTCTAAACGGTTAAAATCCAGTATTTTATCGATGATGAAAGCCATTCCTCTTTCTGTTGAAGTGGAATTAGTTCCGAATGCAGATGTGCTACTTGTCAATAAAGAATATGTCGTGAGTACAGATGCTGCTATTTTAGATTCATGCCTGAGTTACTTCAATCTATCAAAAGCGATAATTCGAGAGAACCAAGTGAGTGCCATGATGGTTGATTTTAGAATGAAAGAAAGAGGGAGTATCGATGATTGAATTTATCATTAACTATTGTGCGCCAACACTTGCTCATATTAAAGTGGCTAATTTATTTAGCTATCCGCTCACATCTCTAGAAACTCTCAAAGAAGAGTTAAGGGCGGTCAATGAACAGATAAACCCATCTGGTATTTACGCCACGTTACTTAAAATTGGAAAGAAAAGAGCTTTAATTTATGTCTATCAGCAACAAGCGTTAGAAATTGAATTAAGAAAATTGAACGTAAAACAATTTTTGACGACGATTGGGTATCAATCCTTTAATCTTAAAGATTGTTTGAATTTTTTAAAAAAACGTTTGATGATCAGTGAAGCATTTCCACATGAAATAGGATTTTTCCTCGGTTATCCGTATGATGATGTCATTGGATTTATTGAACATGAGGGGAAAGACTATGCTTACAAAGGATACTGGAAGGTTTATGCAAACGTTGAGGAAATGAAACATCTATTTAAAAAATATGCAGATTGTAAACAATATTACCTTAAGCAATATGAACAAGGCATATCGCTACAATGTTTGTGTGATACAATAATAGATTAATAGATAAGACGTAATCATTCTTATGTATCGTAAAAATTTGACTGCATATATCGTCGGTCTGTATGAAGAACGTTTGATGATTTTACAGTTTTTTTACCCTTTTATTATGAAATATGGATTATTTTTCGATATGATAAATCAGTGAAAATGGATAATTAGGAGCGTGATTGTCAACTAACGATACTAACAATGTTGGTGAGTTTGACGAATAAAGCAGGGAGGCAGAGAGTATGAGGAAACGATATCTAATCGGATTCTTTATTGTAACCCTTCTCATAAGTATGGGGTTGACGTGGAAACTAAAGATGTCTGTTCGTCCGTCTTTAGCGAAAGAGTTACTAGATTTACCTTATATCGTTAATAAGGTGGACGAGCTTGGCGGTGAGGACCTTCAATTAAATTGGCAAGAAATTGTGTCAATTATTGCAGTGGACCCGAAAAAAGATTTGAGTCAAATCTCAGAGGAAGAATTACAGCAACATGCTTCACTTTTTATTAGCCATTATCAAGTCTTATCCTTTGATGAGGTTCTCAATCAATTAGATTTAAATGAGAAAGAAAAAAAGAGGGCCTATGAGAACTTGAATCAATTAAAACATTATGGTTATATTCCTTCTAAAACGAATCCTGAATCTTTTGAGATGAGATTTATTGAGTCGATTAAAGCAGGGGCGATCGAAAACTATCAGTTATATGGCATTTTACCGTCTATTACGATTGCCCAAGCGATATTAGAATCTGATTGGGGGCAATCAGATTTAGCCAATCAAGCGAATAATTTATTTGGAATTAAAAAAGGGACGAATTGGTCAGGTGAAGTCATGAGTTTTGAAACGAAAGAAGGCTTTGATGAGTATATTATCGATGAGTTTAGGAGTTATCCATCGCTTAATGCATCCATCATTGATCATGGTCAATTTTTAGTAGCCAATTCTCGTTATACTAAAAGTGGCGTGTTTGAAGCTAAGACCTATAAAACACAGGCAAAAGCATTAGAAGAAGCGGGATACAGTACCGCTAAAGATGAAAATGGGGATAAAATTTATGCTAAAATGCTGGGTCAATTAATTCGTCAATATAATTTACAATTAATTGATCATGCTGTGTTATATTGATAGAAAACCTCTATTTTTAAATAGAGGTTTTTTTGATTATATTTAGAACTTAATCTTTGAGTCTTTTAAATGATTGGTTAACGTGGTATAGTTTAAGCAACAAGTTAGCGTCAGCTAACTTGTTGAAAAGATATTTTTTTAAATAGATATTAGAAAAGTCTTTTATTTTTAAGATTTAGTTAGCATAAGCTAACTTGAATAAAGTGGAGGGATAAAGATGCAGAAGTATTTAGTTGAACATTGTGCACCCACGTTAGCGGGGCTAAAGACAGCGAGTTTATTTAATTTATCTTTTTCAACTCGTGAAGAGTTGGATCAAAAGGTGTTGATGGCGAATCAAATGTTAAATGATAAAGGTCTTTATTGTGAAGTTTTACGACTGCGTCAAACCTCAGCTTTGATTTATGTGTATCGTCATCAACAGTTAGAAATGGATTTATCAAGATTAGAGAGTCAACAACTCTTATTAAAAGTTGGTTATTCCAGTGTGGTGCTAAGACCATGCCTAGAATTATTAAAGGAACGTCTTTGTTATCAAGAAACATTTCCTCATGAAATAGGATTATTTCTTGGCTATCCTGTAGAAGATGTCGTTGGATTTATAAGGCATCAAGGGAAAAATAGTAAGCACACAGGATATTGGAAAGTGTATGGGGATGTAGTGGAGAGTATTAAGCTCTTTACAAAGTTTAAAAAGTGTAAGCATATCTATAAGCAACGATTTGGAAGTGGTGTTTCGATTCAGCAATTAATTGTTGCTGATTAATATAATTAAAGGAGAGTGGAATGATGAGTAAAGTTGCAGTTGTGTTTTGGAGCGGAACAGGAAATACGGAAGCGATGGCAAACCAAGTAGTAGAAGGTGCAAAGCGTAAAGGAGCCGAGGTAGATTTATTTACAGCTGCTGAGTTTGAGAAGAGCTTAGTTGCTACGTATGACGCTATTGCATTTGGATGTCCGTCCATGGGCGTGGAACAGTTAGAAGATGGCGAGTTTGAACCGATGTTTGAAGTCTGTTTACCAAAGCTTGCGCATAAGAATATTGCATTATTTGGTTCATATGGCTGGGGTGATGGTCAGTGGATGGAAGAGTGGGAGTCTACTTGTTCAGAAGCTTCAGCAAATCTAGTTTGTCAAAGCGTGATTTGTAATGATTATCCTGATGAAGAAGCATTAGATGCCTGCTACCATCTTGGACAGTCATTAGTAAAATAAGAGGAAGGAGCGGAATATTCCCGCTTCTTTTTGTCATTTAATCACTTATTTTAAAGATATATCATACGATAGCAAAAGATAGAGTGAAAGGTGTGATTAAGTTTTGAGTGAAGACATGAGAGCGCCAATTAATAAATATACCATCACAAATCTTAATTTACGAAAAGAGCCTTCTAAATCAGCTACGATTATTACGGTCATTCCAGCCTATTCTCGATTTGAGCTCATTGACTCAGATGATGAATGGTTGAAAGTATTATACGATAACCAAATCGGTTATGTTTATAAGGATTATGTTTCAGCAACCAAGATGACCACAAGTAATGTTCATTTAAGAACTAAACCATCAAAAGATTCTCAGTCTATGAAAGTGATAAAAAAGCATCAAGAGGTTGAAGTCGTCGATCAAGATGGACTTTGGAGCCAAGGTTTTTATGATGGAAAGCTTGGATTTATTTATAGCGCGTATTTAAGTAATGATGGAGCGAAGTCAGATCCAGATCCAGATAAATTAGCTGTATTCTATATGGATATGACGAAATATGTTAATGATAATAAAATTAAAAGTCCAACATCATTTCTATTAACGACAGATTTAAAAGCCAAACAAACGTATGTCTTTGAAGATAATAAAGGAACTTGGAAAGAATTATATCGCTGGCCATCTACGATTGGGGCACCGGTGACACCAACGATTACAGGAACGTTCCATATTAGTGGTCGTAAACCTTATTTTGGAACCGACCGTTATCAAGTAAAATATGCGACCCGAATTAAAGATGGTTATTATTATCATTCAATTTTATATGATCCAAGTGGCACACGAATTATCGATGATCGGTTAGGTGAGGCACTGAGTCATGGGTGTATCCGATTAGCTCCGGAGAATGCGAAATGGATTTATGATAATATTTTAGACGGTACCACAGTTGTTATCCATTAGAAAACGCCCATTGATGGGCGTTTTTTTACATGATCACCTGCTGTTTGTTGAGTAAATCGATGTAAGACTTCATTTGTTCTTCTGTGACTTGGGGAAACGATTCATAGTAAGCGCCAACTGAAGTGAAGCGATCAATGGAATGGAGACAGATGATGTCATCTACAAATTGTCGGAATGCTTCAATCGTTTCAGTTGGGGCAACAGGGACAGCCAGAATAAGTTTTTTAGGTGCGTGAGCATGAATAGATTTAATGGCAGCAAGTAGGGTGAAGCCTGTGGCAATCCCATCATCAATTAAGATGACCGTTTGATTCATCACAGGTGGGAATGTTTCACTTCCTCGATACTTCTGGAGTCGACGTTTAATTTCCATCATTTCTTGTTGAATTTGTTCTTGAATATAGTCAGAAGAAACGTCGATTTGATTAATA
Organism: Turicibacter sp. GALT-G1; assembly: GCF_025594995.1. NCBI lineage: Bacteria > Bacillati > Bacillota > Erysipelotrichia > Erysipelotrichales > Turicibacteraceae > Turicibacter > Turicibacter sp. GALT-G1. The sequence continues at coordinate 93,439 of NZ_JAMQUS010000007.1, read as the reverse complement.
TATTCTTCATATAATAAATAATTTCCATCCATCGTGACGGCACCGATGGCAATTTCTTTATTATGAGGGGCACCGATTTTTCGCGGAATCATAAAATCCCAATCTAGTTGATAACGGCGAATAGTCTCGAGCCCAACTTCAACGCCTCCACGGGGAACGAGTAAGATGAGAGGATAATCGTTCTCAAATCGTTTAAGTTGATTAGCAAGTTGTTGGCCTGCATCGAATCGGTCTTTAAAAAGCATCTAAATTCCTTCTTTCATTAAAAATGCTTTGATTATTATGTGAATTTTTGGTGATTCATATCATCAAAAACTAACGATTCAAAAAAAGTAACAAGGTGAGGAAAAATTTAAAAATTCATCGGTAACAAATTCAAAAAATTAGCATAAAATGCATTGAAATGTCATTAGAAAGGATGAATTTAAAGTGAAAGTTTTGAAACACCACATGTCTGTCTATCAATATACATGGACAAGTTTAAAATTACGAGCGGAAAAATCAATGATTGCTGAAGTTTTAACAGTAATCCCATCTCATACGAAATTTGAGGTGATTGATGTTGATGGCTTGTGGTTAAAAGTAGTATATGAAGGTCATATTGGTTTTGTCATTAAACAATCGCTTTCAGTCAGTGGGCTAGTTGAGAAATCATTGCAACTTAATTTTCAAAAAGAGGTTATTTAAATGATGTTAGCTTGTAAAATTGAGGAGCAAGTTGAGAAAAGAAGTGACAATCTGAAAAAAAGTATCTGACAGAATATAAAATCCGACAAATTCTGCCGGTTAAAATTTTTATAATAGAAAGGTAAGGGAAGAAAAATAGAAAATAGATATTGGGGTGTCATTTTCTATTTGGAGAATTAAAATAGGTAGTGTATTGTATTCTTTGCTAGAAACTTTACCTAAAAGCCATCTGGATTTGAAATCGAGATGGCTTTTTTTATGATGAAATCAGAAAAAATTGCAAACGATATAAAGATAAATAGGGTTGATTGTTGTTATGACCAGGATTACGATAAGTGGTTAGATGAATGGGATCAATAGATGAAAAATACATGGGATAGAGGATTTCATAGCATCATATAAATATAGCTACTGATATTAGCAGGGGGGATAATATCGTTAATTTCTACTAAATCGTTGACTTTCAGTGTATTTAGAGCGTGAGTCATTTATGATTAATTGTGCTATTGATCAACGTAAGATTCCTCTTCAAATTTTAATGAAGTTAGTCACTTATTTGGTGAACTAGTGAAAAAGAGGGTTAGGAATAAAAGCTTTATCGCATAAGAAGAACATGAATGGCTTATATTAAAATTCCTTAGTATAAATAGAGGCTAGCTGATAAATACTACTGAGAGCTTGATTAAACAGTAGATTTGAGGTGATCAAATGAATGAACAAAGAAATGAGGCCGTATGGTATTTTGTCATGAGTGTGTTGATAGCATGGATTTGTCTAAAGTCGTTTGATTTTCTAGGAATTGCAGGTCATCTTTTATTAGTTATAGCTATAGGTTTAATGGGGATTGGATTTATAAAATTACCAATGATAAAAAATAGGAAACATGAAAGATATAATCATCGACTTCATCAAGGAATGCAATTAAATGAAGTCTATCAAAAGTTGAAACTAAGTTTTGATGAAGAAATGGGAGATGATAAGACGATCATTTATGTAGATAGTCGACATAATAAATGGTTTGTGATTCAAAAAGAAAAGGTTATGCCAGATTATAAAAGGATACATATTTTTGATTTTTGTGATATTGTCTCAGTCGAGTTAATAAATGAACGAAGCTTTTATAAGAATCAACTCAATTACCGCACTGTCGATGAAGTTTGTACAAGACTTGAAGTACAAGTTATGACTACAAACATCAAGATGCCAGAAATTCATTTACGATTTATCACTGCAGATGTTTTTTGTTCATCAAAGCAGTATCAAAAGATATTAAGAGAAGTGGAATATATAAAGACGATATTAACAAGCATGAAATATCAAGGTCATGATGAGTTATATGGATGGGGCGAGAATATAAAATATAAGGAGGAAAGAGAGGAAGTTATTGAATAAAAATAAAGCTAGAGGAAATCCTCTAGTTTTATTTTTGTCGTAGATCGATTGAGGAATACTGTGCTAAAATGATCTTATTGTAAGTGAAATGTTGTAAGGAGTGTCAGAGATGGAACAAGAGACAGTATTTATTCGAAACCAAGGTGGCGTGACAGTACTGAGTGACTTACTTCAATCACTGGATCAGTGTGAAGGTTTTTGTTTTACGGTGGCCTTTATGACGTTTGGTGGAGTTCAGCTATTAGTTCAAAAGTTAAGTGAATTGGAACAACGTGGTATTTATGGTCGCGTTTTGACATCAACATATCAGCAATTTTCAGAACCGAAGGCGATTGAGAAGTTACAATCTTTTAAAAATATAGAAGTTCGTTTATATGATCAAGTCATTGAAGGGGGACTTCATGCAAAAGGTTATCTATTTATGAAAGGAGAGCTTGTTGAGGTTTATATTGGTTCATCCAATTTAACGACGAGTGCATTAAAAGAAAATATTGAATGGAATGTGAAGTTAACTAAATCAAAGAGTGATGTAATGGTTGAGGACGTATTATCTGATTATGAATTGTTATGGGAAGCTGCAGGTAGTTTAACGAAAGAGAAATTAGAAAAGTACAAAGCCAGCTATCAAAGATTTAAGGCTTTTGAAAGAGAGAGCTTGTTAGAAGTAGAAGATGCACTATTATTACCAAGTGAGGTTCGTCCAAATCTGATGCAACAAGCGGCCATGAAACGACTGAATTCACTTCGTCAAAGAGGAGAAAAGAAAGCTTTAGTGATTGCAGCAACAGGAACTGGTAAGACTTATATGTCGGCATTTGATGTCAGTCAGGTCAAACCTAGAAAGTTATTGTTTGTAGTGCATCGAGAGGAGATTTTACGAAGTGCGAAGGTCACGTTTGAGAAAGTAATGGGGGATTGTAATATATCGATGGGGCTTTATACGGGGAATGTGAAAGAGATAGAGGCGGATTATTTATTTGCAACGGTACAGACGATGTCGCGTTACTATGAGCAGTATCCACGTGATTATTTTGATTATGTCATTATTGATGAAGCACATCATGTTGGTGGCCAGTCCTATCAAAAATTATTAGATTATTTTACACCTAAATTTTTACTGGGAATGACAGCAACACCAGAACGTTGTGATGATTTTAATATTTTTGATTGTTTTGATGGTCATGTTGCATTAGAGGTTCGTCTTCGTGAAGCACTTGAAGAAAATTTGATTGTTCCTTTTCATTATTTTGGGATCCGTGATATCGAAGGTGTGAATTTAAGTGATGTTAAGTTGGATCAAATTCATGAAATAACAAAGCGACTTAAAGTCAATGAACGGGTTAATTTTATTTTAGAGCAGATGCAATTATTTGGGTATGATGGGGAATATCGTAAGGCAATTGGTTTTTGTGTTAGTGTGGAGCATGCGGAGTATATGACGCAAAAATTTAATGAAGCGGGAGTTGTAAGTGCTTGTTTAACGGGGAATCATTCTCCCGAAGAGCGACAAGTCATAATTCAACGTCTAGAAGATGATCAGGATCCATTAGAAGTGATTTTTACGGTTGATATTTTTAACGAAGGAGTCGATATTCCATCTATTAATTTGGTACTTATGCTTCGTCCGACACAATCGCCAATTATCTTTATCCAACAATTAGGTCGTGGATTACGTAAGCAAGAAAATAAAGAGTTTTTAACTGTTTTAGATTTTATTGGTAATCATCATAAATCATTCTTAACTGCGATTGCACTAAATGGTGATCGTTTTTATGATAAAGATAGTTTGAAAGTAGCCGTATCAACGGGATTCCCTGATATTCCAGGAGACAGTTTTATCATTTTAGATAGTATTTCAAAGGAGCAAATTTTAACACAATTAGAGTCTGAGAATTTTAATTCGATGGCATATTTAAGGGAAACTTACCAAGAATTTAAACGAATGAATCGAGGACAGACGCCGTATATGTTAAGTGATTATTTAAAATATGAAGGGGCACCTGATCCAGTATCGTTCATTAAAAAAGAAAAAACTTATCTTAATTTTGTTGCTAAAGTTGAACAAGATTCATTTCTTTTGTCACTTTTAGGTGCCGATGAATTTGTTAAAGTAGTGCGTGAATGGTCAGGTCAACTTCCTCTAAGGCGACCATATGAGTTCATCTTATTAAATTATTTAATGCGTCATCCTGAAGTGATGCATCTAGATTTAGAGATGGCTATCAAAGAGGTATTAAAGTATGTCGATGCCGTGTGTGAGGAAAGTGTGTTACATGCCTTACAATGTTTAGGTCAAGTTTATTATGACACAGGTGAAGTTTCTCAGTATTTAAAACTTTTCGAGTGTCTCGGTCAAACGATAGTCGTATTACCGGTGTTTAATCAATTACGTCATGCCCCTCATTTTAAACCTTATTTAGAAGATGTCTTAATGTATGGATTAGTCCGTTACCAAGAGGAATTTGGAACTAATGATTATGGATTACCTTTCTTCAAGTTATATGAATCTTATATGATGAAGGAGGTTGCTAAACTGGCAAACTATGATAAAAAACATAGTGCATTTAGAGGAAGTGGATTGTTAACCTATCAGAATGATTTCTTCTTATTTGTTGATTTACATAAAGAAGAAGACATAAAAGAAAGCATTAATTATCAAGATCAGTTTATTTCAGCAGATAAGTTTCAATGGCAGTCTCCAAATGCTACAACTCAAGATTCAGAACGTGGACAAAAGATTATTCATAATAAAGAGAAGGGAATTAATCTTCACTTATTTGTGCGTAAATTTAAAAAGATTGATGGTGAAGTTCAACCATATATCTATATTGGAAGAGGAAATACCATTCACGCAGAAGGAAATAAGCCTATAACGATTCAAATGGAACTTGAGCATAAAATCCCAGCAGCGTTATATCGAGAATTTAATTATAAAGTATAACAAAAAAGAGTCTAGAACCCTTAGGTTTCAAAGACTCTTTTTGTTATTTCATTAGTTCATGGACAGCAGGAAGATCAGCGGGTGCCCAGTTTAATTTATTGAGTTGAGATTTTGACACCCAGCGTAATTCTGCGTGTTCATTAGCATTCGGTGTCCCCTGAACTAACTCGCAGAGGACGGTGATTAAGTTGACAAAAATGTGTTCATATTCATGCGTATAATCATTGAATACTTGAAGAGCTTTTATTGTACAGTCTAATTCTTCCTGAATTTCACGAATAACAGCATCTTCGATACTTTCATTAGGCTCAATCTTTCCACCTGGAAACTCCCAATAGTTCGGTAGGCTCATCTTGGGTGAACGAAGCGCACATAACACTTCATCACACTCATTGATGATAATAGCACCAACGACTTTGACTGTTTTTTTCATTTGTATCACCTGTTTATTAATAATAACCATTATATCATAAAAAGCGACGTTGGGAAAAAGATTAACATGTATGGAGTATCTGAATTAGGAGGTTAGTCTCAGTCATGATAGAAAAGAGGGAAAGTAACTTTCTAGTCATCACTTTACGAGCCATTCTTCCATATAATGAACTATATGAATAGTTTGAGACTAAAGGAGAAATCGTATGTTATGGTTTGAAAGATTAAATAAAATTCAAGGATTTGATATTAATGATCCAGCTAATGCAAGACAAAATAGTTATGCTTGGTCAATGGTGGAATTTGGAGATTATATTTATGTGGGAACTTGCAGGAATATGTTGATTTCTGCTGCTACTAGTTTTAGTGGTCAATTAAATCAAAATCCTATCATTACAACTGGAATCGATAATAACGCTGAAATTTGGAGATATAAAAAGGATGGAAGCTGTCCATGGCAACGAGTCTTTAAGACTAATTCTTCCGATAATAGTTATGGATTTCGAGCGATGATTACACATCAATCGGAGTATTCTTGTGCCATTTATGCCGCAACGATTGGTGAAGAGGTGTATGTCTTTAAAAGTGAGGATGGAGTACACTGGAAAAAATTATACACCCCTGAATTGGTTGGGACAAGCTCGAGAGCTTTTGCCTCTTTGAATGGTAGATTGTATATCGCCACATTGGATGAAGCCATAGGTGGAGGAATGCCATATTTATATTCAAGCCAAGATCCTGAATTTGAACCTTTTGAGTTAGTGATTAACCCTAATAGTCGTTCTTTTATTCCAAGCCAAAATCCAGTTGGTGGAGTTGATAGCTTACAAGTTTTTAATCATAAACTGTATGTAGGGATTGAGACTGAAAGTGGAGCTGAAATCTGGCGTTCGAATGATAGCTATCCAACCATGAATGATTGGACACTAGTTGCTGATAAAGGATTTGGAGATGCAATGAATCGAAATGTGATGTCTACTGGAGTCTTTAAAAATCATCTGTATATTGCTGTGACTAAAGAGTTACCATTAGCTTTATTTGCACCACTCGGCTTTGATTTAATTCGGGTTGATAAAAATGATAACTGGGAAGTTGTTGTAGGAGGGAAGCCATTACTTTCATCCTCTCCTTCGACTGGAAAAAGAAATAAAAGCATTTCGGGATTTAATTCAGGATTTAACAATATCTTTAATGTTTATGGGTGGCAAATTAAAGAATATGAGAATCATTTAATTCTTACCACATATGATGCTTCAACTAATGTACGACTCCTATATGAGGTGTTTCGTAAAAATAAAGAGCAATATATAGAAAATATGGGAATAGAGAATTATACAAAGATTGTTAGAGCATACTCAAAAATTTTATGCTTATTGAATAAATATAATTATCCCAAAGGATTTGATATTTATACATCCACCGATGGTTGTCATTTTACACCAAGAGTTTTAGATGGTCTACATGATCCATATAGTTATGGTGGAAGGACTCTATTGGTTAGTTGTGAAGATGAGTTGTATCTTGGAACAGCAAATCCCTATTGTGGATGTAATGTTTGGAAAGCGCGTTATGTCAACTCCAATTGCTACCATTCAAATGGTAACTTAAATACATACTTTAATAATTTGAATCAAATGAATGGTGAATTGCAAAAGGTTTATCCAGAGTTAATAGAAGCACTTGAGAACATGTTTACGTTACGAGCTCAGGCGACGAATCAACAAAGTGAAAATTAGAAGCAATCAATACAGCAAATTTAACTCTAATTAAAAAAGAATATTAGAACGTATATGAAATATAACCTATAGAATAGACACTATCAAACAATGGCTATTCTATAGGTTTTTTGGATAAGACGAATTGTTAATACAAATGCGATACTTTCTGATGAAATAGCTCGCTTCCCTACCAGAGGAGGATACCGCTTCGTGGGTAGGTGACCCATGCAGTTTTCTTCCCTAAACATTTTCGTGGTTGATGAATAATGAGACAGAATGTCTGATTAATCTCTTCATTATTAACTTGTGCTAAGTTTGTCTTCTTCTGCGAGAATTGTTCAAGAAGACCATTGGTATTTTCATTTGTAGTTTGTTGTGCTTCTTTAGTTAATGGACGTGATTGACCATGAACTCCAAAATCAGGTTTAGCATGTCGTATCCAATACATCGTCTTTATTAGATTATCCGCTTTTTTTAGTAATTTTATATGAAATATAGGTAGTGATCAATAGAGAGATGCTTCAATATAATAGAGATTTTTGAAATTCATAAAAACAGTGGTTTTTAGGAAAAAATCTTTTTTCATTGGTCAAAAAGGAGATCTGAAATGAATGAGATGTATGGATCACTAATATCAGTCAATTGATTTTGTAAGAGAACGGGATCATCAGTGACGATTCCATCGACCTGCATGGAAATCATGGATTGCATGGTTGATTCTTTATTGACAGTCCACGCATAGATTTGTTTTCCAGAACGATGAATCTGATCAATTAAAGCATATGAAATAAATGAGGCTTCGATGGAATAATAGTCGACATCCTCAAGATCTTGGTAATCGCCATAAGCTAACGCAGTGATGTAGACGGTTTGAATTTTTGGATTAATCATTTTGACAGCTTGTAAAACACGATAATCCATCGCCCCGATGAGACATTCTTTTTCCATGTTATATGCTTCGATGAGTTCAATGACTTTCCGTGCGACATCAACGGGATGATCTTTTGCTTTAATTTCAATCATCAACGTAATCTGACCTTTACTACGTTGTAGGACTTCTTCAAGCGTTGGAACCGGTTCGCCGTCAAATTCTGAAGAGAACCAGTTTCCCGCTTCAAGTGTTTGAATGTCTGAATAAGTGGCTTCACTGACTTTTCCATTAAAGCCAGTTGTTCGTTTGAGATTGGCATCATGCATTAAGATAATTTCACCATCTTTTGTTTGTTGAACATCAATTTCTGCCATATGGGCGCCACTTAATATGGCGTAGTCTAAGGCGGCTAATGTATTTTCAGGTGCATGAGTAGCTGACGCTCGATGAGCAATGATTTGCATTTCATCAGATAAGTGTTTATTAACATTGTAAAGATTATCTGGACTAATGAGCTCCCCAACTAATAGGCTTAAAATAAGAGTTGTACTTGCTAATAGAATGGGATGTTGGCGCTTTGAAGCATAGCCTGAAGAGAGGTGAGGGATAAAACTATGAGGTGATTGAACATATAATGTGGTTATAAAAGCACAAGTTCCAATTAGGAAGAGACTTGGAGCGATGATGGTTAACATGTTTTTAATCATTAAGGAAGCGTTAAAAAAGACCATCATGGCTTTCGATGATGGAAGTATTACTTTAATGACAAGTGCACAACTGAAAATAAAAAATCCATAAACGGTCATAAAGCCAATCGCGACTAATAATGACCACCTTATTAGTAAGGGGATAAGCTGACGAACGTTCTTTTTTGTCAGTTGAAGGCTTTCCTGACAAGCGGATAAAACAGATGTTTTTTTATAAATAAAAATCGGAAAAGTGAAAATAAAGTGAAGGCATAATAATTCAATGAGGACGATAAAAACGAAATACATCGGATGTAAGGGAGCCCTTTGATAAATGAAGTCAAATAAAAATTCAGTCATCGAGGCACCATCTAAAAAGACAAATTTAAAAACAAAGGCGGATACTGGAATGAAAAAAATTAAAGGAAATAGCAATATAATATTCTTAGGATAAAGGATCGTACAGGATTGTTTAATACTTTGTTCAATTAATCTAAAAATAGAAGGTCTCTGTTGATAAATAGCACATTGAATGAGAATGAAAATGGCCTGAATTTCAAAAAAGAAATAATAGCCTAAACAAAGAATCATTGAAAAACCTAGAATAAGGGTAGAGGGGGAAAAGATAAAGTGATAGATGATGCTAGGACTTAAATAAGTTAAATCGGCTTGTTGCATCATTGAGGTTAAAATTGAAAAAAACATAGGGATAATGACGACTAAAGCAAAGAATTTATGAATAAGTTCAAATAATAAGAGGGTCAGCCAATTCCATTTTATATAGTATAATGTTTGTTTAATCAGATGAAGCATTCTCTTGTCCTCCCTATCCGCCGTAATGCTTAATCATATGCAGAAGATTTAATTAATTTGCTTCATGATGAAAAGATTTAATCAAAGACATAATGAAAGTGAGTGGTCTTTGATTTGTCATAACGAGTTCTTGAGGGGATTGACCTATCTTTTAGACAGAACAGAGTAAAATTAACTTACTTGAAATTTTTAGAGTAAAACTAGCTTGAAAGAGGAAGTTAGAAAGTTCAATCATTGTTTACTAATTGACTAAATATTAGAGGTTATAGTTTATAGTATGACCCTATATGTGTTGAATCATGAGATAATATTAGATAATGTGTTATAAAATTAGGCAGTAAGGGATAAAAATAAAGAGTAAAGTTTAGTCATTCTTAATCTATAATAGATGAAATAGACTTTGAGTTTAGATGTAGTTCTTGTATAATAGAAATTATAACAAATAAGTGAGGTTAAATATGAGAAAACGTTATTATACTAATTTTGAATTTTACTATGATGAAAATACGATGGACATTCCGCAGCATATTCTAGAAAGTGAACAATTATCAGATGCAGCTAAAAATATTTATATTTACTTCATCTATTTAATCACTGAAAATGTAGAAGATGTTTTAGATGCACTCAGCCGAATTGATGAGGCGAAAAAGGATTTAGAGCCAGGACTTGAGGAACTTTTAGCTTGTGGATTAATTAAAAATGAGATTAAAACGAATGAAGCAGGCGAAGAAGAAGTACACTATATTGTTACAAAAGAGATGAATGAGTAAGCGTTAAGCTTACTTTTTTTATAAGGAAGAAGTGAAACGGAATTAGGAATCGTTATTATTGAAGGGGTATTATCTTTTTCTTCACCATTTATTTTGCCTATTTTACCGGTCTACTTAAGTCTATTATCAAATAGCACCAATGAAAATGAAACTAAGACAAGTTTTTTTATTCTGCCGTTAGTTTCCGTTTAAGCTGTTTTAGAACTTTAAGTTTAACGTAGCAAATGAAAGAGGTTATTTATTTCGAGATAGTAGCAATTGCTCTCATTTTTCATAAAATAAGATGAAAAGTTAGGAGTGATAGAATGAATTATTCAAATATTCGAATCGTCAATCAACCTTTCAATCCAGCTCTTGGGTGGACAACTATCAATCAAGGACCAAATAGTATTCAAATTCCATCAAGACCCCCATTTTATGGGCCTAGCATAGGAAATAATATGCCATCAAGTGGAGGTTCGCAGCCTTCTGGTAGTCAAATGATGCCAACAACGCCAGCTCCAAATTTTACGCCTCAAAAAAATCAAAATCAATTTAGTACCTTTGCAATTGATGCAGGTAGTATTAGCGGCTGCTTATATCGATGGGTATATATTTGGCCATCACGTTCAAATCAAGGATTTTGGCTTTATTTAACGTATGTAGGTCGCAGAAGTATTGCTGGTTTTAGAGCATCAGGATGGGGATTTAGTTATTATGGAATGGATGTTAATCAAATTGATTCGTTCCAGTGCTATTAAGATAGAACCTTTCTAACCATTCGGTTAGGAAGGTTTTTTAATAGTAAAATATTGAAAAATTAAAAGAGTTGGTGCAACAAAGACGTTAATAAGAGCAAAGCATTTAAAAAGAGGTGACATCGTTGCAATGGTCAGTTGACCATAGCGAGATGCTGGTGATGAGGGTATTTATTGAGGTATCTTCAAGGAAAAATATTGGAATAATTTATATTAAATATCATTGAAATGCGGTATACGTTAGCGCAGTCAGGATTAGTGGATAAAATTCGACAAAACTAGGCGTTATAACGCTCTCATCTTATGGGGAATAGAGTTTTATAAAATTGTGTACGTTTTCACATAGTTTCATTGAGTTTTTTTTCACAAAGTTATTGTTCAAAAATTCACAACATGCTATAATGAAGACATCAAGGAAAATATGAATAAAAAACATGAGAGGGGTTTTCTAGCATGAGAACTGAGAAAGAATTTATCAACTATATTAATGAATGTCCAACAAACGTTAAAATCCGAGGAAACCGACAAAGTATCATCTTATCTTGTGAAGATACTGAGGTAAAATTCCCAGTGGTTGATCATATTTATACACGTTTTGTGTGCTCATTATCACATGCAGAAATATTATCAATGGGACGATTAGAAGAAATTACGATAGAAGGATTAGAGGCATTAGCGATGGCAGCTATGAATCGAAAAGCATCAAGCTTTGACTTAGCATTCCAAGCTTAAGTAAAATAAAAAAATAGTAAAAATAGAGCGAATCAAGCTCTGTTTTTTTGATTGATTCGTATTAATGGTATATCCATTTTAAGGAAAACAAGGGTAGTGGATGAGAATAAAAACGTTTTATTTAACTGTAAAAATGAAAAAAGTCGAAAAAAAGACTTTACAATTCGAAATTTATTAGCTAAGATGAATACAAATATTCGCGTTGAAGAAGAATAGTAGAGATTACCCTTTTTTGTAGAGAGAGAATGGTTGGTGAAAATTCTCAAAAAGGAATCTTGAACCAGCTTTGGAGCTCTGTACCGAAAGATTGAGTAAGCTACAGCGGTTGATCTCGTTATCGATTTTAAAGATATGATGATAGAGCCATGGACTATGATCATAATTAGGGTGGTACCGCCGTTTTTGGCCCCTTACTTGGGGAGCAAAGCGGCGTTTTTTTTGTATACAGGAAACGCCGAGATGCCCCTTAAACTAGATGAAAGATAAGGATGAACCTTATCTACGAACTTAATTTAGATTTTAGGGAGTGACGTAACATGAGTAAGAAATTTGTTCAAGCCATTACTGCGATTGATGAAGATTTTGCGCAGTGGTATACCGATGTTGTAAAGAAAGCAGAATTAGTTGATTATTCGAGTGTAAAAGGGTGTATGATTGTCCGTCCATATGGATATGCCATTTGGGAAAACATTCAAAGCTATTTAGATAAAAAATTTAAAGAAACAGGGCATGAAAATGTTTATATGCCAATGTTAATTCCAGAATCACTATTACAACGTGAAAAAGATCATGTCGAAGGATTTGCACCGGAAGTAGCCTGGGTGACACATGGTGGAAATGAGAAGTTAGCAGAACGATTAGTCGTTCGTCCAACGTCAGAAACTTTATTCTGTGATCATTATTCAAAAATTGTTCAAAGTTATAATGATTTACCCAAAAAATATAATCAATGGTGTTCGGTTGTTCGCTGGGAAAAAACAACGCGCCCATTCTTACGTACCACTGAATTCTTATGGCAAGAAGGTCACACCGTTCATGCGACGGCTGAAGAAGCTCAAGAAGAAACCTTGTTAATGTTAGATACTTATGCCAAAATGTGTGAAGAATTCTTAGCCATTCCAGTGATTAAAGGGCAAAAAACAGAAAAAGAAAAATTTTCTGGAGCCCATTCAACGTATACGATTGAAAGCTTAATGCACGATGGAAAAGCATTACAAAGTGGAACATCACATAATTTTGGAACCGGATTTGCTAAAGCCTTTGATATTAAATTTGCAGATAAAGATTCTGAAATGAAATATGCACATCAAACATCATGGGGAGTGACAACACGTTTAATCGGTGCGATTATCATGGTACATGGAGATAGTTCAGGTCTTGTTTTACCACCTAAAGTAGCGCCAACACAAGTCGTTATTATTCCAATTGCCGCACACAAAGAAGGAGTGATTGAAAAAGCGAATGAATTACAAGCACGCTTAGCAACTGTCGCTCGTGTCAAATGTGATACATCTGATAAAACACCAGGATGGAAGTTTAGTGAATATGAAATGAAAGGAATTCCTGTTCGTGTAGAAATCGGGCCAAAAGATATTGAAAATCATCAAGCAGTCTTGGTTCGTCGTGATACACGTGAGAAAATCGTCGTATCACTCGATGAATTAGAAATAAAAGTTGCAGAATTACTAGAAGATATCCAACGTCATTTATATGCAAAAGCTTTAGCGAAGCGTGAAGCGATGACATATACAGCGAAGACGATGGATGAATTAAAAGAAAATGCACAGAATCGTCCAGGTTTCACAAAGGCTATGTGGTGTATGAATCAAGCTTGTGAAGATAAAATTAAAGAAGAAGTTGGATTTACATCACGCTGTATGCCATTTGTCCAAGAAGAAATTTCACAAACGTGCGTCTGCTGTGGAAAAAAAGCGAAGACGATGGTTTACTGGGCCAAAGCTTACTAATGATTCTATTTTTAAAAGCCAAGCTATCGATATTTAAACATTGAACAAGTGAGAAAATAACAAGAAAATCAAAGCGGGAAAAATTAATCAATATATAAGAAGCAGTAAAGTTTTTACGATGGAAAACTCTTTATTGCTTCTATCGTTATCTGATGTTTCTAACATTTTGAAACTTTAACTTTGACGCCAATCATATAAATGATTTATTAATTTTATATATATACAAACAGAAATGTAATTCATAGTTTTAACGCACACTTTGTTGTATATCTCTTTTAGCACTTAGATACTTTTTAATCTAGCTAAAATTTTTCTTGGTATGAAAAACTTATCTGTTTCTATATAGTTTAAAATTTTATGCATATTTTAACAACTTGCTTCTTATAATGTGATATCAAACCATTAAAGGAGCTAATAATCATGAAAAAATTTGAATACCGATTAGAGGAATTACATATTGATATTAAATCAGCTTTAAATCCAGTATATACTGAGCTTCATGATCAGCTTGAAGAAAAATTAAATGAACTTGGAAAAGAAGGATGGCGTCTTTGTGGTGTCAATGGTTGCTTATATTATTTTGCACGGGAACTTTAGTCCTATATAATAAGGATAACAAACATAGAAATTAAGGGGAAAAATTAATTTAGCTTTATTTAGAAGAAGTATTAAGTGTGTCTCACTTGTTACTATCCTTTAAATAAAGCTTTTTTTTATAATAATTAAACATCTGGTGATCAGAATAAAATAGATTCAATGAGTGAATGAAAGATGAAAATGAAGGTTTTAAAAAGAAAAATGAATGAAAATGAGTGATCTCATAGTAATTTATGTAGCTATAATCTATTTAGATTGTTATCGTGATTTGTTTTGAATGAAAATGAATGAATTTGATTGAAAAGGATTGACTTTTGTAAACGTTTTTCTTATAATAGAAATGTAATCAAGTTAAAACATTCGAAAAAATGAGTTTAGTTAATAATATCATTAATAATTGGGTAAATTATGAGATGAGGTGAAAAAGTGATTACGGAAGAACGACATCAATTGATTGTATCTGAATTAAAGCAAAAAGGATCAGTGAGAGTCGCAGACCTTGTTGAAAAATTTAATATTTCTGAATCCACGATTCGTCGTGATTTAGTTCAATTAGAGGCATTAAATTACTTGAAACGTGTACACGGTGGTGCTGTACCAGTACAAAATAAATTTGTTGAGAAAAGCTTTAATGATAAATCACATCAATTTGTTACACAGAAGGATTTAATCGCTCAGTATGCTGCTTCATTAGTCGCCGAAGGAGATAGTATTTATCTTGATTCCGGAACAACGACTTATGAAATGATTAAATATCTAAAAGATAAAGAGATTGTAGTGGTGACAAATGGGTTATCACATGTTGAATCGCTAATTGAATGTAATATTCCTTGCTTCGTCCTTGGTGGAAAAGTCAAGCAAAAAACAAAAGCGGTTGTTGGATATGAAGCTATTTCAGCCCTCGGTCGTTATCGTTTTGATAAATGTTTTATGGGAAGTAATGGTGTTCATTCATTACATGGATTTACAACGCCTGATCCAGAAGAAGCAATGATTAAGGAAAATGCTATTAAAGCGTCAAATAATGTCTTTATCTTGGTCGATGATAGTAAGTTTGGAGAGGTCAGTTTTACACGATTTGCAGAAATAGGTGAGGCAACCATCATTACAAATGGTGACGATGATTTGACTCAATATCAAGATAAAACAACAGTGAAGGTAGTGAGAAAATGATTTATACAGTAACACTAAATCCTTCCATTGATTATGTTGTAAACATGGATCAATTAACGGAAGGTGTAGTTAATCGAGTAAGCACAGAACATTTTTATGCAGGTGGAAAAGGAATTAATGTTTCACAAATTTTAAATCAGCATGAGATTGATAATGTAGCACTTGGCTTTATTAGTGGATTTACAGGTGATTTTATAAAAGGTAGTCTTCAAGAAAAAGGGATTAAAACAGACTTTATTCAGTTAAAAGAGGGATATTCACGTATCAATATGAAAGTAAAGACGCTATCTGATGAGACGGAAATCAATGGATCAGGACCAAAGATTTCAAAGGAAGAGATTGGAAAATTATATCAACAGTTAGATCGCTTAACATCTGAAGATACACTGGTGCTAGCTGGAAGTATTCCTGCTTCATTACCGGATGATTTTTATGAACAAATCATGAAATATGTAGAAGCAAAAAACGTGAAGGTTATCGTTGATGCGACAAAAAACTTATTATTAAATGTCTTAAAATATCGACCATTCTTAATTAAACCCAACCATCATGAAATTGCTGAAATGTTTAATGTAACCATTTCTAGTACAGAAGACTTGTTACATTACGGAAATCAGTTAAAGGAAATGGGTGCCCAAAATGTTTTAATCTCAATGGGGGGCGACGGTGCGATTTTAATCTCAGAAACTGGAGAGATTTATCGCAGTAATGTTCCAAAAGGAACGGTTAAAAATTCAGTTGGTGCAGGGGATTCAATGGTAGCTGGATTTATTGCAGGTTACCAAAAGCATCATAGTTATGAAGAGGCATTACGATTAGGGGCTGCAAGTGGAAGTGCAACAGCTTTTTCAAGTGATGTGGCAACCCGAGAGTATATTGATGAATTGGTATCAGAAATTAATGTAACCAAATTATAAAATGGAGGTTAAATGATGAGAATTACAGACTTATTAAGTAAACAGTCAATCACCCTAGATTTAAAAGCAACTAATAAAATGGCTGCGATTGATGAGTTAGTTGATTTAGTTCATGCAAGTGGAAACTTAAGCGATAAGGAAGAATATAAAAAAGGAATTATTGCGCGTGAAGAGCAAAGTACAACAGGAATTGGCGAAGGAATCGCTATTCCACACGCCAAAACGAAAGCGGTTAATAAAGCTTGTTTAGGAGCCGCTGTTAGTCAATCAGGGGTGGATTATGAATCATTTGATGGAAGTTTAGCTCATTTATTTTTCATGATTGCAGCCCCAGATGGAGCGAATAATACACACTTAGAAGTGTTATCTCGTTTATCAACGATTTTAATGGATGAAGATTTCCGTAAAAATTTAATGAATGCCAAATCAGTCGATGAGTTCTTGTCATTAATTGATGCAAAAGAAACAGAGTCTTTCCCTGAAGAAACAGAAGAACAAAAAGATGATTTTTATGAAACTCCCAAACGCGGAGATGCTAAATATCCTCGTGTTTTAGCGGTTACAGCTTGTCCAACAGGAATTGCCCATACGTTCATGGCGGCAGAGGCATTAAATAAAAAAGGTGCTGAGATGGGAATCTCGATTAAAGTTGAAACAAATGGATCAGCAGGAGCTAAAAATGTTCTAACAAAAGAAGAAATTGAACATTGTGATGCGATTATCGTCGCAGCCGATAAAAAGGTTGAAATGGCACGTTTCAATGGTAAAAAAGTCATTCAAACAAAAGTAGCAGATGGAATTCATAAATCAGAGGAGTTAATCACTCGTGCGATTAATGGAGATGCTCCAATTTATCATAGTGCAGAGGGTTCAAGTGACGTTGAAGAAGAATCAAATGAAAGTTTAGGACGTCAATTATATAAACACTTAATGAACGGTGTTTCAAATATGCTACCTTTCGTTGTAGCAGGAGGGATTTTAATTGCCTTAGCCTTCTTATTCGATGATCGCGCAATTAATCCAGCTAATTTTGGATCAAATACCCCATTTGCAGCCTTCTTTAAAATGGTTGGAGATGCAGCGTTTGGATTCTTATTACCTGTTTTAGCAGGATTTATTGCCGTAAGTATTGGTGATCGCCCAGCAATGGTCGTAGGATTTGTTGGAGGGTTATTAGCGAGTACAGGTGGAGCAGGATTCTTAGGAGCTTTACTTGCAGGGTTTATTGCTGGATATTTAGTATTAGGTTTACGTAAAGTCTTCTCATTCTTACCACAATCACTTGAAGGAATTAAACCGGTATTATTATATCCATTATTCGGGACACTTTTAATTGGTGTGATTATGACATTTATTATTAATCCACCAGTTGCTTTCGTTAATAATGCGTTAACAGGATTCTTAAATAGTTTAGGAACAAGTTCAGCAGTTATTTTAGGGATTGTAGTAGCGGGTATGATGGCAATCGATATGGGAGGACCATTTAATAAAGCCGCTTATGTCTTTGGGATTGCTTCATTAGAGTCAGGAAATGAAGCGGTTATGGCAGCGGTTATGGCCGGAGGGATGGTACCACCACTTGCCATTGCTTTAGCGACAACATTCTTCGGAAATCGATTTACAAAACAAGAACGTGACTCAGGAAAAGTTAACTATATCATGGGATTATCATTCATTACTGAGGGGGCGATTCCATTTGCAGCCGCAGATCCATTAAAAGTGATTCCTTCATGTGTCATTGGTTCAGCTGTTGCAGGGGCATTAACGATGATTTTTGGTTGTACGTTACCAGCTCCACACGGTGGAATCTTTGTTTTACCAGTAATTGGAAACTGGTTCATGTATTTAGTAGCTATTTTAGTTGGCTCAATTGTTGGAGCGGTGATTCTAGGATTCTTAAAACGTTCAAAAAATGAAGCATAGCTAGCGCTAAAAAGCTTGAGATCAATGTGTCTCAAGCTTTTTATTATGACATAATAAAAAGCTATCGTCATAGATAGCTCTTAAGGTTAATGATTATTAGCAATCTTTTAATTGTCCATTAGCAATTAAGAATTCTTTAAATAATGGAAGTTTAACGATTAATTCATCACAAAATTGACGCCATTCAGGTAAACGATGATTATGGCGTTGTGACCAGATGTTCATTAATTGTAGATAATTCGTTGAAATACGTCCCGTCATTTTTAAGCCAGCAGGTGTTGAGTATAGAAGTTTTAAATAATCTTCTTTTGATTTTGTTTCGTTATAAACTTGTTGAAGTTCTTTTAAACGCTCAATAATGACTGAGTCCGTATATTCATTAAACGCTGCTTCTAAATCAAATTTACTAATACGATGCATTGTACTCATCCCTGTAATGATATCCGCAAAGTGATAACGCTGAAATTCAATCCAAGCTTTATTTGTAAAAGTAATGTCCATATTAACAACAATTCCTTTAGCAAATGAACAGTGTCCACTATTTAGAGGAGCTTTTAATAATTTTAATGCGCGCGCATAGTGACGATTTTCACCATTAATCTCTTCCTTTAAAAGGCTTGCTTGTTCAATACAGTGTTGTTCATCATATTCTTCGATCATTGCATAACCACTTGAAATAAGAGTCTCTTCTAAATCATAGACACGAAAATTTGTTATAACATTCATTACGTTTCTCTCCTCTTTTTTTGTAAAATGATATATCATTTTCTTGAATTCAGTCATTTAAGAACGAATAATCTCGAACTAAATGATAACTTGAAACCTTAAGTTAAGCAAGATGAAATAGTTTACAATTTAGATTATTTTCTTGAGTTTAAAATAAAAGATTTCAAATGTGAAAAGAAAGGTAAAGGAAGTGATTGAAAAATGAAAGTGTTGTTAAAAATGTCGAACTTTTTTAATAGAGTTGCATAAACTAATAGAAAAGGAAAGGAGGAGATCAACATGAGTCAAATGATTCCTAAAATTATTCATCAAATATGGATTGGCGATTCAGAAATTCCTAAACAATGTTTACAGTATATCGATTCATGGAAAAAACATCATTCAGATTGGGAGTATCGATTATGGACTGATGAAAATATGATTAAACTCCAGAATCAAGAGCTTTATGATTCAACGACAAACATTCGACAAAAAGCGGATATCGCGCGATATGAATTACTATATCGTTTTGGAGGAGTTTATGTGGATATTGATATGGAATGTTTCAAAAACATTGAGCCATTGTTAGATGGGGTTGAATTTTTTGTCGGTACTGAAGATGATTTTTATTTTTCAAATGAATTGATGGGCTGTGTTCCTTATCATGAGCTCATGTGTGAATTAGTTGAAGGAATACCTGCTTCTATAAAGTCTGATTATAATTTGACGATTGATGAGCAGAGTGGACCAATTTATATTACGAAATATTTGTTATGGATGCCTCAAGTTACAGTTGTTGAACAGGAAATTTTTTTTCCAGAACAAAGTTGCCAAGCTAATCTTAAAAAAAGTTATGCCGCTCATCGGGCTAAATTATTAGCCTCTCTTTAGGGGGAGTTAGACATCCTTTAAGTGTTAGTCAATTCTCTTGATTCCATCTCATAAATTTGATATTCTTCTTTAAAGATTAATATTTGAAAGGATATCAATAATATGAGAAAACATTATGGGGTTTTAGCAACTCTTTTATCAGCTTTTATATTTGGATTTACCCCATCTTAGCAAAGTGGACTTATATAGGAGGAAGCAACGCCATTAGCCTGACATTTTATCGCTCATTTATGGCGCTTCCTGTCTTGTATATTATTCTAAACAGTCGAGGAGTTTCATTAAAGATTACCAAAAAAGAAGTCATGCATTTATTAATGGTGGGTGGCTTAGGACAAGCTTTAACAACGTTAACATTGTATGCATCGTATGATTATTTATCAGTTGGAATGGCAACGACGTTACATTTTATCTATCCTATTTTTGTGGTACTGGTAGGTGTTTTATACTATCATGAGTCATGGTCACCTGCCAAAATTATTGCTATTGGTTTAGCGATTTTTGGGATGTTGACTTTTATTGATCAAACAGGGGATATTAGTTTCATAGGCGTTTTCTTAGCATTTTTATCAGGCGTAACCTATGCTTTTTATATCTTATATTGATAAGAGTGGCTTAAAACAGATGGATCCATTTAAATTGACCTTTTATTTAAGTCTAGTGGTGTCCATCTGTGTCTTTATTTATGGAATTTCGACACAAACCTTGGCATTCTCATTAACACCGGGGGCTTGGTTTTTGACACTTATGATAGCATTACTTGTAACAGTAGGTGCTGTAGCTTTACTTCAAATTGGCATTCGATTAATCGGAAGTACAAAGGCCTCTATTTTATGTTTAGCTGAACCGATTACAAGTGTTGTTTGTGGAGTAGTATTATTAAATGAACAACTTTCAATCATGAAACTGATTGGTTGTGCATTTATTTTGCTATCGTCCTATTCGATTACAAAAGATAAATAAAAATATCTCACAAGTGTGAGATGTTTTTTTTATGCATGACAGAGATAGACAAGTTCCTTCTTTTTCACATGGTAAAATAAGAGAATATGAAGGGGGAAGCATGATGAAAAATCCTAAATCATTTACAACATTTTTGGAAGGATTTAATTTGGGGGCTATTTTAGCATTAATTTCACTAGGTGGAGCCTTGTTAAATAGTCAGACCATTCAGATATATAGTTTGATCCTAATTTTAATCGTAACGAATGGTATCGTTGTTGGAGTGGTTCGGCAGTATTTATTAATTCAATTGACTTTAACAAAAAACATGACTCGGTCATTTAAACAATCGAAAAATCAAGTTCCAGGCCGATTATTAGAGATGAGAAATTATAAACTTGCAGATACATTAAAGTTATTGGTCGGAATTAGTGCTAGGTTACGGATGAATATGTGTGGTGTTTTAGTTTTAATGTTGCTACTCCTGTTAACATTATTTTTACCAACCATTTATACCTATCGATTGGCCTCAGACATGATGATGTTTAGCTTAATGTGGAGTTTTATATTTATCATTTATACGTTTAAAATTATTGGAGAGATCAATCACAATTATCATTATCTACAAAATCAAATTACTTATTTATTAGAGATACATCAATTTAATCGAGCAGAGATGAGACAAAAGCAAAGTTAGTGGACTATCTATTGGGTTAGATGGTCTTTTTTTATTGTTAGTGATTAATAAAGTGCATATACTATTAATAAATCATCCACTTTTAGTGGAGGAAATGACTTAGGGATTGAAAGAGTTTTGGATAGAGGAGAGTCAATTCATGTTCGAGGGGATAAGGGGGGAGTAGCATTGAAAAGTGAATTTTCAAAAGTCACTATTTTTCGCGCCATTATAGGATGTGGAATCATCCAAGTTTTGATGGCGATGATGAGTCAATGGATGAGTGCAAGTGCCGTGATAGAATTATCTTGGGGAGTGGAAGCCATTTGTTATTTTATGATGAGTGCTTATATCGTTTGGCAGTCAACTTATCGTTTGAAAACTTTTAAAAAAGATATAGAAGGGTTGCAAAATAAAGAGTTACTTTTGTGTGTTTTACTCGTTTTTATGACTCAATATTTTATGTCAGTAGGAGGTTATCAAGTTGTTTTAAGTATCCTTTTTTATACGAACGAGAGGTTAGCGATTCAAGTTTATGAAGAACCTTTACTTCGCTTTAGTAGCCAGCAAGATTTATTATTTGCGTGTATCACTGTCTCGATTTTAGTACCCATCTTTGAAGAGTTTCTATTTCGTGGAGTGATTCTGTCCCGATTCATGAATTGGTTTTCAATGATAGGAGCGTTAGGTCTCATGGCGCTTTGTTTTGGTGTTCTTCATGGGGTTGATTTCATCGGAGCAATCATATTTGGATTTTTATGTGGAATGCTATATCTCAAATTCGAAAATATTTGGGCTCCTATTTTAGTTCATCTTTTAAACAATGCGTTAACTTGCTTATCCTTTTCGTTAAGGCAAGAGGTTCATCCATCATTAGCCACCTTGACTCAAAGTTATATTGATCATCAGTTTAAAGAGGGATTAGTATTGTTAAGCGTAGGAATGATATTGTTATTTTTCACCATAAAACGATTGAATTTAGTACGTCTCGAATAGAGACGTTTTTTGTTGGGGAGAATAGAAGCAGTTAATCGATTAAAAAGGGTGATAGTTGTGAATGAAAAACAATCAGTGATTCAATCAATTAAAAAATACATGGTTCCACTATTTCGTTGGATCGGATTGAGTTTATTTATGGGAATTCCAGTGGGAATTATCGTTGGTTTTTTTAAACAGGTGTTAAGTTTAGCTAATCAATATCGTGCTGATCATCCATGGTTAATTTATGGACTCCCTTTCGCAGGGATATTGATTAGTTATTTATATGTCAAAGCAGGCCGAAATGCATATACAGGAGAAAATTTATTAAAGTCTGAAGTGATGCAAGCCTCAAAAGATATTCCTATTTATATGGTTCCTCTTGTCTTTTTTGGTTCCCTTTTAACGACTTTTTTTGGAGGATCGGCTGGAAAAGAAGCAGCGGGGATTGCGATGGGAGGGACACTAGCCGATGCCATTGCTCATCGTTTTAAATTAAGTGAGGAGGAACAACGAACACTCGTCGTGATAGGTGTTGGAAGTGGATTCGGCGTATTATACGATGTACCGCTAGCAGGAGCCATTTTAGGCATGGAATTAGTGCTGAAAGGGAAATTTCATTATGAAGCGTTGGTTCCTGCTTTTGTAAGTAGCGTTGTCGCGAATAAAGTGGCATATCTTTTAGGAGATCAAGCAATTGTTTATCCAGCATTGGACTTAGGTGGTTTTTCATTGCTATTAATTGTGAAGTTAATCGGTTTAGGAATTTTGTTTGGAGTTGTTTCGATTTTATTTAATATTGCGCTAGATACAGCACCTAAAGTTTATAGTCGATTAATCAAAAATCCAGTCGTTAAAGGGATTGTAGGGGGATGTTTAACGATTGTATTATTTTGGATTGCAGGGGATAATTATAATGGCTTAGGCCAATCTTTTATTGCAAAGTCGTTTGAAGAATCTGTGAGTTTGATGGAATGGATTTGGAAAATTATCTTTACGGCTGTAGCATTAGGTTCAGTCTTTCAAGGTGGGCGTGGAAATCCAATCTTTTTTGTGGGAGCGACCTTTGGGAGTGCCATCGCTCCTTACTTTAATCTCAGTATTCCCTCTGTTGCCGCGTTAGGGATGATCGGTGTATTTTGTGGAGCTGCTAGTTTACCCTTAACCGGAATAGTTATGGCAATCGAGTACTTTGGTGCGAATGAAGTGATGGCCATTATTCTTGTCATGACCATCACTTATATGATTTCCGGGTTTTATGACCTTTTTAGTACTAACAAACTTGCGAAAGGAAAAAAGGAACTATTTGAAGCACAAATTAAATCATAAATGAAAAAAGATAGGTATCCCTATCTTTTTTAGTTGGCTTTTAACGTTAGACCGACCGGACAGTGATCAGAACCTAAAATTTCAGGATAAATACAAGCATCTGCTAAGCGATCGGTTAACTTGGCTGATGCAATAAAGTAGTCAATACGCCATCCAACATTTTTAGCACGAGCATTCGCACGGTATGACCACCATGAATAGCATTCTTCTTTTGTTGGATAAAAGTGACGGAACGTATCAACAAATCCAGCATTTAAAAGATGTGTCATTTGGTTACGCTCATCAGGTGTAAATCCAGGATTTTTCGTATTTGTTTTTGGATTTTTTAAATCGATTTGTTGGTGAGCGACATTTAAATCACCACAAATAATCACAGGTTTTTTAGTCTCTAAATCTGTTAAATACGAACGGAAATCTTGCTCCCATTGCATACGATACTCTAAACGAGCAAGTTCATTCTGTGAGTTTGGTGTATAAACCGTAACTAAATAAAAATCTGAATACTCTAATGTAATCACACGTCCTTCTTGATCGTGTTCTTCCATCCCAATTCCATAAGCCACCGATAAAGGTTCATGCTTCGTAAAAATGGCTGTTCCCGAATACCCTTTTTTTATAGCATAATTCCAATACTGATAGTATCCATCCAAGTCTAAGTTGATTTGTCCTTCTTGTAGCTTTGTTTCTTGAACACAGAAGAAGTCGGCATCAACCTCGTTGAAAAAGTCTAAAAATCCTTTTTTGACACAGGCACGTAGCCCGTTTACATTCCAAGAGATAAACTTCATTCTCATCTTCCTCCTTTTTCGATAAGTTTACCGTAAATCAGTCAAAAAGTCCAATTGGATGATTGAGAATCTATGTAAAAAGATCGATCAATGAGATCGACCTTTTGGGTTTAATATAATTTAAAACGTTTATGAATGGGTTTTGTCGGAAGTGTAACACGAAAGGTGGTTAAGCCATTTACAGTACTGGTGACTGAAATCTTTCCTTGATGTTGGTCAATAATTGATTTGGCAATGGCTAATCCAAGACCATATCCTCCCGTTTCTCGTGCTCGAGAAGAATCGACTCGATAAAATCGTTCAAAAATTTTATGAAGATGTTCTCTAGGAATTCCTTCACCTTCATTGCTAATTTCTAATTGATAAATAGCTCCAATTCGATGAAGATTTATTTCGATTTTTGTCTGAATAGGGGCGTGTTTAAGGGCGTTATCAAGGAGAATAACAATGACTTGTTGTAAACGTGCTTCTTCACCGGTATACATGAGGTTGGGTTCGATGTTCATTTGAAGCTCTTTTCCAGATTCAAAGATGAGGGATTCGAATGGAAGGATGACATTCATAATCGATTCACTTAAATTAAAAGAGCTTGATTTTATAAGAGATTCATTGTTATCTACTTTTGTAAGATAGAGGAGATCACTGACTAGTTTAGACATACGCTCAGTTTCTGATTGGATATAATCCATCCATTTTTGTTCACTACGAATGGTGTGATCTTTATTGGATAAAAGGATATCAGTGGTCGTTTGGATAACAGTCAGTGGTGTTTTCAGTTCATGAGAAGCATCGGCTACAAATTGTTGTTGTTTTTCCCAAGCGAGAGCAATCGGTTTAATGGCCCAATTCGCTAAATAATAGCTAATGATGGTAAGAATAACAATGCTAACGCCTCCAATTGCTACAAGAACGACAATCAATTGGGATAAGGTAGCAAGTTCGGTCGAACGATCAAGAAAGACAATTAGTTTGCTGCCATTAGGACGAACGTGTATTAAATAACGTAATTTTAAGTCATTAAAAGAAATAATCCCAGTGTCCTTGTCAGATGAGAGTACTTGTTCAACTAATTGTTCAGGATTACTTAAATTGGTTTCTTCCGGCATGTTTGATATCGTTTTAATGAGATGATTGGAGCTATCTAAAAGAAGGGTAAAACTTGAGCGCATTAACGTTTGATTAATAGGCACTGGATTTCTTTTAAGAGGGGCATTAAAATCTTTAAATGGCGTTCTCATAATTATTCCCTCATTTTGAGCGATTTGCTCCATGACTTTAATTGCTTGGACTTTTCCTGATTGATACATGAGATAATAAGTACTGCTAAAGATGGCAAAGAAAATCGTTAATAAAATCGATAGATTAATCCAAATGAAGCGATGTTTTAATTTTTTAATCATTTGTTGTTACTCCAAGGCAATATCCAACCCCGCGAACTGTTTTGATACAAACAGAGGATTTAATAAATTGAAGCTTTTTACGAAGGAATGAAATATAAACCTCTACGTTATTATAGTCAACATCTGCATCATATCCCCAAACTTTTTCGATTAATAGCTCTTTAGTCACAATCTGATTCCCATGATTCATTAGACAAGAGAGAATATTAAATTCTTTTAATCCAAGTTGAACTTTTTTCTCCTGACACCAAAGCTCATGAGTTGAAAGGTTAAGTTGACTATCTTCAAATTTAAGGCAGTCATCTGTCACCACTTCACCTTGACGGCGTAATAAAGCACGAACACGAGCGAGCAATTCTTCTGTTGCAAATGGTTTGGTCAAATAATCATCGGCCCCTAAATCGAGTCCGTGAACTTTATCTGAGATCTCATCTTTTGCTGTTAGAAACAACACTGGTGTTACAATGTTATGTTGACGAAGTTCTTTTAAAAGCTCAAATCCGTTTAGTTTTGGGAGCATGACATCTAAAATGATTAAGTCATAAATTCCACTTAGTCCGTAGTCTAGTCCAGTAGTTCCATCGTAGAAAATATCAACTATATATTTTTGGCTTTTTAAAATTTGCCCGATAGCGTCGGCTAATCGTCTTTCGTCTTCTACTAGTAAAATCCTCATATTTGTCACCTCTTTTTTTATTTTAGCACAGATATCTTAAAACAATCTGAAAGAAAAAAGAAGATTGAGAAAATATATAAGAAGTAGTCATTTTTACAATTTTTGTTGTTAGTTTCTATTCAGCATAGTTTAAGGTGTTCATTTAAAGGTAAGAGTTACAAAAAATTATCTACTTCTACCTAGAAGGTGAAAATATGATGGTGGCTAGATCAAAAAAGATTATACATTGCAAGTCATCATGAGAAAGAAAAGGAATAAAAAGCAAATAGAAGATTTAATTTGATTTGATTGATTAGTATTTTACTTAGTTTTCATTTAGAGATACATAAAACCTATCGAAAAGCATAAGATTAAGATAGAATGTAAACGAATAACTTGTACTGAAATGGGAGAGTTCAAGATGTATTTACACACGAGTCACTGTTACTTAGTAAAAAATAAAAGTCAAAACCTTCTCGTTGATGAGTGGGACCAATTACCGTATCCACTCATTCAACCAGAAGATAATCTCTTATATTTAGAGTGGAGTATTATTTTAGATGAAACTGAAAAACAAGTGGGGACTATTGCTTTGAAACAATTACCAGATATGGTGACTTTTGAAATGATTTATCATGTTGATCGAGAGAAAATAGGATTAGATTTAATGGAGGAACTATTAAAATTACAGATTGATTATTCTTTTAACTCTCTCAAAATTCAACGATTAATGATTCAAGTCCGCGCCATCAACTTTGATATGATTCGTATTTTAAGACGACTCGGGATGCGGTTAGAGGAAAAAACAATGATTCATGATTGTACTTTAGTCACCTATACATTAACTAATTATCAACAATTACCCATGATGAAAATGCGTTCATCTAGTTTAGTGCATAGTCAAGTGCTACAATTTGTTAAAAATGAAGAAGAGATTCGAATTTTAATGCAAACCGGTTTACGTCTTAATCGAAATGCGCCGATTGACTTAATGCGTGATTATCATTACCGTCTTTTTGTTAATGAAGAAACTTTTTTAGATTATTTAAATTGTACCGATTGGATGCATCAGTTTGGTGATATAGTGATTGTTAAAAAAACAATTCTTTCAAAGTCTGCTTACTTATTTCAAATACAATTTCAAGATGGAGTGAGATTGGATTTAGAATTTATTTCACTTGTTAATTTATGGGGAGCTGTTTACGAAGAAACATTATGTCGAGTCATTTTAGATAAAGATGGCCTCTTACCTCCTCTTGATGATCCTAACGATAGTGCCCATTATCTTCAATGCCCAACTGAAGAAGAGTTTAATCAGTTATTAAATGACATTTGGTGGTATCAAATTGAAGTGGCGAAAGCAATGTATCGAGATGAAGTTACTTTAGTTAGTTCTATTTATGAAGAAATGTTACTTGAACGAGTTACGACACTATTAAGTTGGAAAATTGGGCTGAAATATGAATGGAAAATAGATTTAGGACGAAAAAAACGATGGTTAAAACGATATTTACCTGAAAGTATATACAATGATTACCTACATTTATATCCAAATAAATGCTATAACTCAATATGGGATCGTTTATTTTTCATGGGGTCATTTATTCAAAAAATAGCGATTGAAATTGCTCAAACTTTAGGCTATGATTACGATCAATCGCAAGGTGAGATAGTCACGAAGTTTTTACATCGAATTAATTCATTACCTGATAATGCGACAGAATTTAATTGAGAAAAGACATCAGTACTCAATCTGAGGAGCGTTGAGTAAAGCCTCTATCAACTTCAGACGTTAGTTATTGGATAATTTTTCGCTTAGCTTTCGTTTTCTAACTCCAGGGTTCCAATCCGTACGCCTTGCACTTTTTTAGGATTCAATCTCGATTCTTAATCATTTAACGTCTTCTAATGGTTGTTCGCAAGTTAATGATTTCGTTTCTTTCGGTTGATTTGGGTTTGTCATGTCGTATCGAGGCCTTCCTTTCGATCTAAATAAAGCCTCGATCCCAGCCTTAAGAAATTTCGTATTCCAATTGGCGATTGTTCTAATCTCTGAAACTTCAAAGTGATTTGCAGTCATACTATATGAGGCACCTGTTGTTTTCATATCGTTTAATACATTTAACTTAAATTTACCAGCATATGTTTGTTTTGTACCAATTCTTTTCCCCATATAGTTTGTGTTGCCTCACCTATTCCTGAATTTGTTTCGTACTTAGGATTTTATCTTTCTAATCAAGGGAAGTATAACTTGAAGATTCTTCTAAATGTTTGTCCTTTAAATTCTAAGTTATATTTCAACATGAAAATACCCCGTAACATTAGAGTTTTAAGTCTAATATTTGGGGTGTACATCACATCGGCTTAGTTTATCAGTTTTTGTCAATGACGAAGTTCTTTTTAATTCGATAATCTTAATTAGACTTGATTTTTAGTGTCTTTCTCAAATAAGTTATTGTTTTTTATGAATAAAGAAACGACAAGACTGACGGTGAGGCAGTATGAGAGTGTAAAAATAATATTCAATCCATTGAAAGATGTGAGTAAATCTTTAATATCATTAACAAATATAGGTTATTTATGTAAAATGTGAGATAGATATGTTAAAATAAGAGTAAAACTAAATGAATAGTAATCATGAATCATGGGGGAATTAGATGATTGAACTTTTAATATTACTGGTAATGATAGTTGTTGTTATATTTTCGATTTTTTGTTGTGGTTGTATAATTGGTTTAACTCAATTTTTGCTTAAGGTCACAGCTTTAACAAAGGTTGCTTGTGCCTTTATGTTGTGTACAATAGCCATCATTCTCTTTTTAATGATCGGTTACCTTATTCGGATGATGGTTAGTTTGGTCACATATTTGACTGAATCATCCAATCATTTTAATTTTTAACGTCGCTTGAGCGACTTTTTTGTTTTTAAGGGATATTAAAGATTTTAAACGTATTAATAGGTGAGAAATGGGATGAGAAGATGGAGGAAACAAAGACATTTGTCATTAATGGATTTAAAATAGATATTACATCAATCACACTAACAGATGGGGCAAGAGATGCAAATGTAAATAGCCTTAATGAAGGACAAACTATCCCTTTAAGGTAAAGTTTAATGAATTTAATCAAGGAGATAATTGCTTACTTGATTTAGGATTAAGTGATACAAATGAAAAGAATCCATTATTTTTGCTCTATCAAACGACAGATTCTCCAAATGGTGAGGGCAGACTATATGAATTATATTTAAACTCAAAAGCATCTGTTTTAGACTTTAAATTTTATCGACTCATTCTTGAAATTAATGGTAATTGGGAGTTTTTCATAGAATAACTATAAAATTCATACATATAATCTAGCAAGCAATCCGTGAGAAAATGAGGAGGGAGCTAGATTGAGGCAGCGAAAAAAGTACCTCGTGATTGGTTTACTAACTAGTATCTTCATCTTTTTTGTAATCCCGATGACGATTAGTGTGATCATCTATGAAAAGCAGTTTGGTAGTCGTAATGAAACACCCCAACATTTAAAATATGAGGTTTCTGATTTTGAAAATTTAGAGCAAACTCCAGCATACTTTAAGTCAAATCATGATCAGTTATTGGCTGGATATGTCTATACCAATCCAGAAGTCGTCCATCCGAATGGAGTGATTATTGTTGCTCATGGATTAGGAGCGGGACATAATACATATTTACCTGAAATTTATTATATGACTCAAAATGGTTATACCGTTTTTGCTTATGATGGGACAGGGAATGATGAGAGTGAAGGAAAAAGTATTGTTGGACTTCCACAAGCGGTGATTGATTTAGATTATGCAATTAACTATGTAAAAGACGATGAACAATTTGACGGCTTACCTATCATGCTTTACGGTCATAGTATGGGGGGGTATGCCGTAATAGCTGTGTTAAATCATCATTTAGATATTACAGCAGTTGTTGAACGGTCTGGTTTTTATGAATCGACAGACATTATTGATGAGCTTGGAGGTCGACTGTTTGGTTCAGTCTTTCATCTATTAAAACCTTATTTTAGGTTGTATGAACATCTTAAATTTGGGGAGTATGCGAGTTTAAATGGCTTAGAAGTTTTAGCAAATACGAATGTTAATGTCATGTTTATGCATAGTAAAGATGATGAGGTAATTAGTTATGATCAATCCTTTTCCAAGTATGAAGCCTTATTTGGAACGAGAGGCAATTTTAAATTTATTAGTTATCAAAATCGAGGACACGATGTTGTTGTGGATGAAAGGTTAAATCAAACGCTACGCACTCAAATAGAAGAAGAGTATGGTTCCTACCACGCAATGCCTAAAGAAACTCGTCAGATGTATGATGATGTCTTATATGATGTAGAAAAGCGACTAGATTTATCGGTCATGCAACAAATCATCGATTTTTATAATCAATGGATAGTCAAAGAGTATGAATAAGAAATGATCATGACAAGTGATTATTTTAATGTCATCTTCATTGATGTCACATAAAATGTTATTAGCAATTAGTTTCATCAGTTGTCTTAAGTCCGAGATTTAGTTCATAAGAGTAAAAGTTAAATCGAAGTAAAAAAGACTGTATCAAATGCGATACAGTCTTTTGTTTATAAATACATTAAAATAACTCCTTGAACGAGTCCGATCAGGCCTCCTAGACAAAAGCCTAGCCATTCAATATGTCGAAGTTCTTTTTTGGCCACTTTTAAGATGATTTGTTCAAGTTCTTTTAAATCTAGAGCATTAATATTTTTTTCAACCAATTGCTCGATATTTAAGCGGGTTTGAACGATATCTTTAATATTAACAATGACTTCATTTAATCCTTGGTCGACTTCTTCATCTATCATCTGATCAATTGGTCCTTGAATCATCGCCTTAAATGGAAAGGGAACCATCGACATTTTTTCATCAATTACAGTTTTGATTTTTCGTTTGACGTAGCCTTTAATTTCTCGGAGGTCTTCATCAGTGACGGTCTCATCAATCAATTCCTCAACGGAAAGTAATTCGTGAGCAACCACTTCTCCAATCGTTTTAGCAAGTTCTGCGCGACGTTTTGGTATTAAACCAATGAGAACGAATGGGGTAAATGGGATTTTAATGGGGTGAAGGGGACGGAATAAAAGCTTAATAGCAAAAATATTTGTAATCCATCCAATTAAGGCCCCTACAATTGTTAAAATAAGGATGGTCATCATGTGATTCATGTAGCTTCCTCCTAAACGAAAATATCCTTCATTTTAACATAAGACTAGGTAAAAAGTAAAATAGCTTGTTTGAATAGATAAGCTGTCTGATGCTGAATGGGGATATTTGTGAAGAAGGGGGATAATAAGAGCTAGATTAATTTTCTTCTTGCATAGATGAATACTAATGGAAGTCGACATTTTTATACGGTAAAATAGACTATAAAATGTAAAAATTTCTAATGAAACGCACGAAGGTGTTGAATCAGTTTTTGAACCGGTTTATAATACAAGCAGAGTCATTAGGAGAAAGAAGGGCAGATACACTTGACATTGTATGATTGGTTAATGCTCACATCAATTGCATGTTTAATTGTCATCACTTTTTCAGGCACTTTTTTACTAAATCGTGCGCGAAAAAATATTGATCAGCAAACACTTGAAATTAAACGTAGTACGGAGCAGTTAAAAGCAATACCTGAGTCAGTAACTTGGGAGATGCATTCAAAGCTGAATGAAATGAAAGATCGTCTAAAACTTAGTTGGCGCATTTTTATGTTTGTTAGACGTCAAAGAAAGAAACGAAAATTAAAAAAGAGGATGATGAGTTAATGAAAAAACGTTATATTTTCGCACTAGGAGCTTTAGTTGGAGGGGCGGCTGCTTTATTTTTAGCACCTAAATCAGGGAAAGAATTACAAGCCGATTTATTAGAAAAAGTGGAAGATTTACAAGATAAAATTAAAGATTTTGATCAAGAGGCGTTTAAGACAACTTGTAAAGAACAGCTAGAAGAAATTAAAACATCGATTACTAATTTTGATTTCTCAGAATCGATTCAAATCATTGAAGAAAAATTTAAAGCATTAAATGAACGAGTAGCAAATTTAAAAGTGGTGATTGAAGAACATCAAACTGAAACAATGCCACCATTAGCTTTAGCTGATGAATTAGAAGATGAAAAAATGCTTGAGACATTACAAACATTAGAAGACTTAGAAGAAGTTGAAGCGTTAGAAAAATAGGTTGTTTGTCGACTCGTATGAGTAAAGAATTTTTATAAATGTAATCGAGAGGAGTTTAACTGCTTTTTGAGCGGTTTGATTCCTTTTATTTTTTTGTCCGAAAGAAGAGGGGGGAGAATGTCACCTACACCCCATAGTATAGAATCTAAAAAAACCTCCGATTGGAGGTTTTTTTTATGAATAAATGGCGGTTAAATATCCAATGAATAGCGTAATAAAATTCCATACTGTGATTCCAGCAGCAGAATAAATGAGATAAGTTTTAAATGGAATTTGGAAAACTCCAGACATGAGTGAGATAAAGACGCGAACAGTAGGGATAATTCGTCCAGTAAAGCACATCATGGCTCCATAACGTTCGCTTAATTCGCTAGCTTTATCTAGTCCTCGTTTGGCTAAAGGAAACTTTTGATAAAAGTAGTTATACATTGAACGACCGAATTTTCGAGCCACGATATAATATAGGAGACAACCGCTAATACTCCCAAGAAGCGTCATGACCAAAATAAATAAAAAGCTAAATGGGCTCTGTTCGATAAAAAAACCGATTGCCGGCAAAATGATGTAAGAAGGAATTCCAGTTAAGTTTAAGGCTTCTAAAAACATAATGACAAAAACGAGCAGTGGCCCATATTGGTCTAAATAATTCAAAATATCAGATGATAGCATGATTCATTCCTCTACTTATAAGTTTTAAATTCATTATAGCATAAATTAAGTGAGGAAGCATCTTAACATTTTCTCTGAACTTATGTCAGTAAAGATAAGTTTGTACAGCTTAAAAAATTTTAGGACCTGCAAGTGAGGATACAGTGTCTTCGAATATAGTCCGCTTTAGTATTAAAGCAAATCACCAACTAGAACTGATTTAGAAATATAGAATACATTTCTGTTTCTATCTAGTGGTTGAATCACTTGAACTGAAAATACACTTTAAAGGGGAGTATTTAAATTGACAGACAATTTAATTTAAGTTAATATATTCCCATAAGAGAATATTCTTGAATTGGAATATAAGGAGGTAACTATGACCTATGTTGATGTTTTAAAAGCATTAGCAGATGAAAAAAGACTTCAGATCATGTGCTTATTAATGCAAGGAACAAAATGTGTCTGTGAAATTGAACCGGCTTTAGAGATTTCTCAGTCTTCCACATCCAAGCACCTTATCAAGCTAAAGCAAGCAGGTCTAATTCAATCAACCAAGCGAGGACAGTGGGTCCATTATTATATACCAGAAAATGTATTTATCCGCTATCCGTTTGTTGCACAATTAATTCAAGAAGTAAGTGAGCAATCTGCTCATCATAAGGAAAGAATGGAGTAGTTAAAATGAAAAAAGTAGCATTTGTTTGTGTTCATAATTCATGCCGTTCACAAATGGCAGAAGCGTTTGGAAAAGTATTAGGTTTAAATGTCTTCGAGTCTTATTCTGCAGGAACAGAAGAACGTGATTGTATTAATCCAGATGCCGTTCGCATGATGAAAGAAATTGGGATTGATATGACTTTAACACAGCGTCCCAAGTTATTAAGCGAAATTCCATCAGTAGATATTGTAATTACTATGGGATGTAATGTAAAGTGTCCTCATTTACCATGTACACATCGAGAGGATTGGGGACTTGAAGATCCAAGTGGAAAAAGTGATGAAATCTTTCGTCAGACACGCGATGTGATTAAAGAAAAGATGGAGGATTTAGTCGAGCGTATTCGAAGAAACGAGTTATAAAAGAGGTGTGGCTATGAAGAAAATTGATTTAACACAAGGAAAAGTCGTTTCTGTCTTAGTAGCCTTAGCTTTACCTATTATGGCGAGCTCAGTGTTACAACTCACGTATAATCTGGTAGATATGCTTTTAGTTGGACGATTAGGAAGTGACGCCGTTGCAAGTATTGGAACGTCAAGTTTTTTAATTGGAGTAGCCAATGCCATTCAAGCGTGTATTGTGATTAGTACTGGGATTTTAGTTTCGCATGCTATTGGACGAAAAGATGAAGAAGAACAATCAAAGTATTTAAGTACGGGGTTTCGTCTTAATTTATTATTTGGATTGTTTTTTGCTCTGTTTGTTATTTGGATAGGAAAGCCGTTTATTTCGTTTTTAAATGTTCAAAATGAATGGGTTGAGTTACAAGGCTATGCCTATTTAGTCGTCAGTTCACCAATGTTAATCTTTTCATTTTTTAATTTTTGGTATACGCGTGTTTTTAATAGTTTTGGACAAAATAAAATGGCATTAAAAATTAGTGCCATTGGGGTTGTTTTAAATATCATGTTAGATCCACTCTTTATTTATACCTTCAAACTAGGCGTTTTAGGAGCAGGGTTAGCCACATTAATCGCTAATGTGGTCATGACACTTTGTTTTTATATCAAATCAAAACAGTTGTTTCAGCTAGATTTAACCGCTAAATATGGAGTTTCAACGTATCTGAAAATGATTCGACTTGGACTTCCGATGTCTTCTCAACGACTGTTATTTACTCTGGTTAGTATCTTCTTAGCGAAAATGATTACGTCGTTTGGCACAGAGGCTATTGCGGCACAAAAAATTGGCTTACAAATTGAATCAATCACGTATATGGTGATTGGTGGACTAAATGGTGCGATTGCGAGTTTTGTTGGACAAAACTATGGTGCAAAGAATTTTAATCGGATTAAAGAAGGGGTACGAGTGGCAATCATCATAGGATTGCTTTACGCGCTCTTAACAACGGTTTTATTTTTAGTGTTCCCTAAGTCGTTGGCTCGATGTTTTGTGACGGATAGACAAACGATTGAAATTACTGCTAATTATCTGCGAATTGTTGGCTTAACTCAAGTCTTTATGGCAATTGAAATTATTTTTAATGGAGCCTTTGTGGGATTAGGGATGCCTAAAATTCCCGCTACGATTAGTATTGTTTTTACAGCAGCACGAATTCCAATGGCCTGGCTATTTACTCAATGGATGGGTGTGAATGGAATTTGGTTGAGTATTAGTGTAAGTATGGTATTAAAAGGTATTTTAGCAGCTTATGTTTATTATAAAAAAGGAAAGGAGGGAATCATGGATGTTGCTGCAATTTAAAGAAGAATTACATAAAGAAGATTTGTGGTATGCTAATTTTGGAATCGAGCGTGAAGGACTACGTGTGACACCTGAAGGAGAGTTAGCGTTAACCCCCCATCCAAAAGCTTTTGGGAACAAACTGTCAAATCCGTATATCACCACTGATTTTTCAGAAAGTCAAATTGAAATGATTACCCCAACTTATTCAACTGTCGAAGAAGC
Source organism: Turicibacter sp. GALT-G1 (assembly GCF_025594995.1). NCBI lineage: Bacteria > Bacillati > Bacillota > Erysipelotrichia > Erysipelotrichales > Turicibacteraceae > Turicibacter > Turicibacter sp. GALT-G1. Next base: position 57,230 of record NZ_JAMQUS010000007.1, on the reverse strand, counting down.
TTACCAATTTTTAAATGCGCTTTATCAGATAACCGTATCTGAATTAGAAGATGAATATTTATGGCCACAATCGATGCCTTGTCTCATTAGTATGGAGCAAGAAATTCCAATTGCCCTTTATGAAGAGGGTGAAGTCGGAAGGGCCGCAATGAATTATCGCCAGGCATTGCTTGAGAAGTATGGAGGAAAAAAACAACTGATCTCAGGCATTCATTACAATTTTTCATTTAATGAATCGTTAGTTCAAAAGCTATATGAAGCCAATCATCACGAATTAGAGTATCGATTGTTTAAAGATCAAATCTATTTAAAAGTGGTGCGCAACTATATCCGCTATCGCTGGTTATTGATTTATCTTTTAGGGGCATCACCGGTTGTGGATGAGAGCTACTGTAGTGAATGTCGCGTCTCATCAAAGGAGGTTGCCCCACATAGTTACTCAAAATTAGGTGCAGTTTCTTTTAGGAATAGTCCATGTGGTTATCAAAATCACATGCCGATTTATGTTGATTATACAGATACGGCACATTACGTTCATTCATTAAATGAGTATATTGAACGTGGAGATATCTCGAGTTTTAAAGAGTTTTATAGTCCAATTCGCTTAAAAGCAAAAGATCCTATTCATTTAATGGAATCACTACTTCAGGATGGAATTGAGTATATTGAAATCCGTTCCATTGACTTAAATCCCTTTGAGGCGACTGGAATTTCATTGGCAGATTTACAATTTATCCATTTATTTATTCTGTTTTTACTTGAAATGGATGAGCGAGAATACGACCAGTGGCAAGAAGAGGCGACTGAAAATGAACGTCGAGTGGCAATGGATGGATTACAATCAGAATTATGGTTGATTCAAAATGGTCAGGAGATTTTATTGTCAGATTGGGCACAATCTATTTTAGATAAAATGCAAACAATTAATGAGACATTTTCATTTAATTTAGATGATATTTTAGAAGATAAACGTCATCAAATTTTAAATCCAAATGAAACGATTTCGGCAAAAATGATAGAGCTTGTTTCTGATAGTGATTATGTGAAGGTGAATCTTGAATTAGCTAAAGCCTATCAAGAGAACGTGTTGGATCAGCCTTATTCCTTAGCTGGATTTGAAGATTTGGAGCTATCTACACAAATCTTGATCAAGGAGGCCATTAAACAAGGCATTCACATAGAAGTGCTTGATCGCTCAGATAATTTCATCTGCTTAAAGAAAGGGAAGCGGGAAGAGTTTATTCAACAAGCAACTAAAACATCATTGGATTCTTACAGTGCGGTATTAGCAATGGAGAATAAGGTGATAACAAAGAGGATGTTAAGGGATAAAGGGATTTCTGTTCCGATGGGAGAAGTATTTACCTCTTTACCAGCTGCATTAGCTTCATATTCGCAATTTATTAATCAACATATTGTAATTAAGCCGAAAAGTACAAACTTTGGTCTTGGGATTACAATGATTGAACAATTGAATTCGAAAAAATGGTTTCAGCAAGCACTCGAGATTGCTTTTAACCATGATCAAAGCGTAATAGTTGAACAATTTCAAAGGGGTAATGAGTATCGTTTCTTAGTGATAGATGATGAGGTTGTTGGTGTTTTACAACGAATTCCAGCTAATGTAACAGGTGATGGAATTCATACGATTGAACAGTTAATTCAACAAAAAAATGAACACCCAATACGGGGAGTAAATTATAATCGCCCGTTAGAAAAAATTAAAATTGATGCTAGTTTACATCTTTATTTAGAGGCGCAACAGCTAACACTTACCTCTATTCCTAAACTAGGTGAGAAGATTCAATTACGAGAAAATTCTAATATTAGTACTGGTGGAGATAGTGTTGACATGACGGATCAAATGCCTTCACGTTTTAAAGAGATTGCTAGAAAAGCAGCTAAAGATTTAAATGTTGCCATTTGCGGGGTTGATATGATTATTGAGGATTGGCGAGATGAGTCATCTAACTATTCTATTATTGAAATGAATTATAATCCTGCCATTCATATTCATACATATCCGTTAATCGGAAAAGGTCGTCCAGTGGCTCAGTCCATTTTGAAAGCTTTAAATTTCATTAGTTAAAAGAGGTTATCTCAAAATGACTAAAATTTTATAGTCATCGAGAGATAACCTTTTTTTATTAGTTCATGCTTTAATGAGTATAGGAATTTTTGAAGCATAAAAAGTTAGAGCAAAAAAAGATAGCTTCAAAAGAATGATAAGAGTAGGAATCCTGGGTACGTTTAAGAATATTAAACACATAATTCTTAAATATAACATGCGTTAGGATAGTCTATATTGTTAAAACCTTAGAAAGTAGCATCGTTCATTTTGTTGTTTTACATTTTTGAATGCATGATTAATTAGGTTTAGCGTTATATTTAGTTTAAATAGGGGGGATATCGGAATAAGAGAAATGATATGTTATAAATTGCATCAACCATTTTCATTAGTAGGATTTGAAGATTTAGACGTAATGACACAAAGTTTGATTAAAGAGGTCATCAAACAAGGAATTAGTATGGATGGTTTAAGTGATCTGAATAACTTTACGTCTTTGAACAAAAACAAGCATGAAGCATTTATTGAACAAACTAATAACAATTTATTTGAGTCTTATGGTGCAATGTTGGGGATGGAAACAGGAGATAGAGAATAAAAGAATGGTAACACATCATGTGATTTCGACTTTAAGTAAAGAGAGGATTATCATTTTTTAAGATGAACTAAGGGTATAATTTTCTCATTCACTTGAGATTGTAAAAATGATATAAGAAAAAATAAACCTAAGAAAAAAGCATTGATATACTTATTTTCTTAGGTTTTTAATAATAAAGTCTTTTAAATTTTTTTAATTCGATGTATTTTCTTAGTTGTTTACTCTTAGATTGTTCTTTTATTGGGTGACTTGCTCGATTTCATCTAAAATTCCACTTAAACGAAGGGCTAACTCATCGAGTTGAAGTGCTTTTAAATTTAAAGCGTCTTCCGTAGCTAATTGTTGTTGTTTACTTCTTTTGAACTGGGCAGTCTCATCATTTTCAACCGCGATATAATTGGCTTCAAAGGCTTGTAATAGTTCCTTTGACTGTTGAAGCTTCATTCGAATCATAGTATTCGTATAGCCAGATTGTATCATTTCAGAAGCAACACTCATAACAGAATTAACATCGTGTTGAGCTAGTTCATCATCCATGAGTCTAAATGCAGTTTGGAGTGAGGTCTCATAAGTAGGTTCATTTGGATTTGTCATATATTGCTCAACGGCATTGGTAGCGTGGCTAATTACATAAAGAACGTCCTCAATCACAGAATCTTGTGATTTTTTTTGAAGTTGTTTTTCAAGTTGTTGTTGAATTTTTGTTAAAGGATTTAAAATTTGAATCGAAATCGATTCTATATAAGGACTGATTTCTTCCACTAAAATATTTCTTTGAATCATCAATTCGTCGATCTGTTGTTTTAGGGTTTGAATTTCAATTTCTAAATCTTCACGTTGTTCATTGAGAAGTTGGAATTGCGAAGTAGCATTTACTAATGTCGAAGTCTGATTTTCCAATAATTTAGAAAGAGGGGTTGAAACAGTCCGACTTGAGTCGAGTCTAATAGAGGACTCTTGAATCAACTCAGGCTTAAAGGGAATTCTTGTGGTGTAAAGACCGAAGAGAGTGAATACACCTCCTAGAAAACATAACGGTATAATTTGTTTAATTTTCATGATAGCCTCCCAAAAAAACTAGTTTTTAATATTATGGTCGATTTAGTGGAATCTTTATCATAAAAGTTAAAAAATTTCAAAATTATATTTATTCGTTTATGAAAAATGTTAAATTGATAGGTGATAGGATGTTAGGTTGGAGATGAGGATGATGAAAAAAAGTAATAATCAGCTTTTTAAGACTATAAAGTCTCTAATCTAATTGGGATTGTGTTTGTGTTTTTATCCGCTTGTATTCAGATGTTATTTCTGCCAGGGTTAGGTCAAACTATTGATACATTAGTTTGAATATGGGCGAATGATTCAAATCGGTAATCACGAGGGGCTTATGAAAGGTTTAGGATATGATGTTCATTTGTTTTAAACGTCAAAAAATATACAATTATGTACTTGAAAACCATAGTTAAACTGTGGTTTTTTATTTTTTGGAATTATTTTCAATAATAGATGATGAAATGGTAAAAATTGTGTCAGGTTTTGTCGTTGAATAAGGAGTGCTTTTTAAATATAATGAGGTTATGAGTTAAAGTGAGAAAAGGAGTCAAAGAAATGAATCAAGAAAAACGAAAGGTCAAATCGATTAGCCTTGAAACCTTTGTGTTTTTAGGTGTTTTATTAGTTGGATTTGGTTATATTGGTAACAAAATGGGCGTGGGAATCATGTTTAGCGTCATTATGGAAACAGCCCATGACTTATTATTAGATACGGTGTTCTTTATTATGGCACTTGCAGTCCTAGCAGGAGCACTGAGTGCCTTATTATCTGAATTTGGAGTCATTACCTTAATTAATAGATTATTATCAGTGTTTATTCGTCCTTTATATGGATTGCCAGGGGCAAGTATTATTGGAGCGATTGCTACTTATTTATCAGATAATCCAGCGATTATTTCATTTGCTAAAGATAAAGAGTTTCAAAAATTTTTCAAACGTTACGAAGTTCCAGCTTTATGTAACTTAGGAACAGCATTTGGAATGGGATTAATTGTGACAACATTCATGATGGCGCTTGGATCAGATTTCATTGTTCCTGCTTTAATTGGAAATGTTGGAGCGATTGTTGGAAGTATCATTAGTGTTCGATTAATGCTTCATTTTACAAAAAAATATTATGCCAATCAACCACAAGAAGAAAGTAACGAGGAAGAAGTTATTGAACGACTAGATTACCGTGAAATTCGTGATGGTAATTTATTCCAACGAGTGTTGGATGCGATGCTTGAAGGTGGGAAAGCCGGGGTCGAGATGGGATTATCGATTATCCCAGGTGTGTTAATTATTTGTACCTTTGTGATGTTGTTAACATTTGGACCATCGACTGATCCAGTAACAGGAGAAGCTGTCTATTTAGGAGTCGCTTATGAAGGAGTCGCTTTACTCCCAGCGTTAGGTGAGAAATTAATGTTTATTTTGAATCCATTATTTGGATTTACAAATGCTCAAGCAATCGCTTTTCCAGTTACATCGTTAGGAGCTGTTGGAGCCGCAATGTCTTTAGTTCCACGATTTATTACTGAAAATGTGATTACTCCAAACGATATTGCCGTTTTCACCGCAATGGGAATGTGCTGGAGTGGATATTTAAGTACACATGTTGGGATGATGGATGCCTTAGGTGTGCGTAAATTAAGTAGTAAAGCCATTATTTCTCATACGATTGGTGGAATTGCTGCAGGAATGGTTGCGCATTTCTTGTATTTATTATTTGTATAAAAAGTTGCTATTTTGGCAACTTTTTTTATATACAGTAATAATGAGGAAGAGGTGACTTTATAAAAAACAGGAAAAAAAGTAGAGGCGAATATATCACAACGTGTTATAATAATCTTATGAAAAATAGGGGGGATTTAGTAATTTTTATGATTTAAAGAGGAGTGAGTGTAAGATGAGAGTTATGACGTTTAACCTTCGTTCAGATTCGATTTTTGATGGGAAAAATCGCTGGAATAGTCGAAAGGAAATTGTATACGATATTTTAGATAAATATGCATGTGATATTATTGGATTACAAGAAGTGACATTAAAAATGCATGCCGATTTAGAAAATAAATTACATGATTATCAAATTGTTGGACAAGCAAGAAGTAAAAAATTCTTTGTTGAACATAATAATATATTAGTTTCCAAACGTCATAAAATTTTAGATCAAGAGACGTTTTGGTTATCGAATCAGCCTAAAAAAATAGGAAGTTCCATTTGGTATTCTATTTTTCCTCGTATTTGTACAACCGCAAAGATTCAATTAGAGGAGGGAATGATTGTTCGCGTTTATAATACTCATCTGGATTGTTATCTATCCCCTGCACGAGGATATGGACTGAAAAAAATTATGAGATATATCGAAAAGCAACAAGAGTTTGAAAAACTTCCCGTCATTTTAATGGGGGATTTTAATGCGAATCCTAATCATCGATTAATTAAAGGCTTTTTTGAAGGTGAGTTAAATACTCAACAGCTGATTGCGGTACAAGAGATTGATCGATCGATTTATCAGCAAGCAACCATGGGAGGCTTTAAAGACCGTCATCACGGCATGCATTTAGATTACATTTTTGTCTCACCTGAATATGAAGTCTTGAGAACACAAATTGTGAAAGATAATGTGAATGGGAGATTCCCATCTGATCATTATCCATTATTGGCAGATGTTTGTTTAATTTAGCAGAGAAACTAATGATAAAAACAAAAAAAGATACCATAATTAAAGTGTGACATTATAATAAATGTCTTGAAGAA
>NZ_JAMQUS010000007.1:50558-50689 GCF_025594995.1 Turicibacter sp. GALT-G1 | reverse complement strand
AAAGAACCTCCTTTTTTTATTTTTAAAAAAGATAAGCAGAACAAAAAAATATCAAAATCCGACATTTAACACAAAAAGAACACAAAATAGTGGGAGTTATGTGGCATAATGATAAATGTCTTGAAGAACAA
>NZ_JAMQUS010000007.1:0-50456 GCF_025594995.1 Turicibacter sp. GALT-G1 | reverse complement strand
CGAAAGAACCTCCTTTTTTTTATTTTGAAAAAAGATAAACACAACAAAAAAATATCAAAATCCGACAATTAACACGAAAAGAACACAAAACAGAGGGAGTTGTGTGGCATAATGATAAATGTCTTGAAGAACAAGACACTACCCTAATTTATATTTACGAAGTTCCCCCAAAAACTTCGTAATATTCTCTCTTTTCATCCCAATATTTATAAATCATCCCCTGTTTTGAGGTTCGAAAGAACCTCCTTTTTTTATGTCACGGTATTTTGAAATGAAGAAAAACTCGAATTATTACTTGTAAAAAATTAATATTAATGGTATAAATAGGTTGTTAATTTAAATAGACAGTTCATTCAGACCATCCTGTCTTTAAACAAAACTAGGCTCGTATAGATAAGAAACTATGGGCGCCTTTGTGCGCCCTTTTTTATTGCTATCATAGAAATAAAAGCTTCTTTTTGTATGTCTAGTTTTTCATACAAAAAGAAGCTTTTTTAAAATTAAGGGGAGAATGTTATGTTTACACTCAAAAGTGAAATTCAATTTGATATGGCCCATTATTTAAGTGGATATGTTGGGAAATGTAAGAATATCCACGGTCACCGTTATCGATTAGTTGTTAAAGTGTCTAGCCAAACTTTACATGAAAGCGGTCAATTACGCGGAATGGTAGATGATTTTTCGGAAGTAAAAGCTGTGTTAAAAGAAGTTCATGATTTATTTGATCATAAATTAGTCATTGAGGAAAATGAAGAAGGAAAGCGAGTGGTGGAAAAATTAAATGAATCAGGGAAAGTGTTTGAGATTTTATTTGTTCCTTATCGACCAACAGCTGAAGAAATGTCGCGTCATATTTTTAACGAGATTAAAAAACGAGGGGTACGAGTAACAGAGGTTGAGTTATTTGAAACGCCAACGAATAGTTGTATTTATACGGAGGAAGATTAATGTTTAATGTCATTGAAACGTTTGTCTCGATTGATGGGGAAGGGCCCACATCAGGAGAGTTAGCCACGTTTATTCGTTTTTCAAGTTGCAATTTAAAATGTATATGGTGTGATACAACCTATTCGTGGGATGGGACAGCTTGTATCACTAAGATGAGTACGAAAGAAATCTATGAGTTGATTAAAAAAGCAGGAACTAAAAATGTGACTTTGACCGGTGGTGAGCCACTCATTCAGCCAAATATCGAATGGTTATTGGATGCACTAGCTGAGGATGAGGCGCTGAGTATCCATGTTGAAAGTAATGGATCAATCGATATTACGGGGTTAAAGGAAAGGTATAAAAATTCTAATATTCATTTTATTTTGGATTATAAATGTCCTACTAGTAAGATGAGTGCGCAAATGTGTCATCAAAATTTAAATGTCGTTGATCAGCAAGATGTTTATAAGTTTGTCGTTGCTGGTTATGAAGATTTACATATGGCCTTATCGATTATTAAAAGTTATCATTTAACAAAAAAATGTCGCGTCTATTTGAGTCCCGTCACTGAGTTCATTGAACCATCAAAAATCGTTGAATTTATGAAAGAGCATCAATTAAATGACGTTCGTTTGCAATTGCAACTTCATAAATATATTTGGCCAAAAGAAATGAGAGGAGTTTAAGATGAAACGTCAGATTGATATTGAAAAAATTTCGAGTTGCATTAGAGAAATTTTAATCGCCTTAGGGGATGATCCTGACCGTGAGGGATTGAGAGACACTCCGAAGCGTGTGGCTAAAATGTATGAAGAAGTATTTGCCGGAATGACGTTGAGTAACGATGAAATTGCGCAGTTATTTGGAACGACCTTTGATGAAGAGGACATGGTTGAGCAATCATCTAATCGCTGTGTGATCGTTCGTGATATTCCAATTTTTAGTTACTGTGAACATCACCTAGCGTTAATGTACAACATGAAAGTTAGTGTCGCTTATTTACCGAAAGAAAAAATGATTGGATTAAGTAAGATCGCACGTATTGCTGATATGGTCGGACGACGCTTACAACTTCAAGAACGTATTGGTGAGGAAATTGCCGAGATTGTTGAAAAAATAACAGAAAGTGACGCCATCATTGTTATGATTCATGGTGAGCATAGTTGTATGACGTCAAGAGGAATTAAAAAGCCAGGAACGTTAACGACAACGGTGACTTACCGAGGCGAACGAATCAATCAGGATTCAGATTTAAGGCAAGAATTATTAATGTTAATGAAATAGGGAGTGAGAGAAATGAATCAAAAAGCGGTCGTGGTCTTTAGTGGAGGGCAAGATTCGACAACGTGTTTATTTTGGGCGATGAAGCAATTTGAAGAAGTGATTGCTGTTACCTTCGATTATAATCAACGTCACCTGGCGGAGTTAGATTGCGCTAAACGAATTTGTGAAGAGTTCGAAATTGAACATCATCTATTAGATATGTCATTATTAAACCAATTAGCGCCGAATGCGTTGACACGTCAAGATATTGACATTAAGACAGGAGAAAATGGCGGGTTGCCTTCGACGTTTGTTGAAGGGCGAAATTTGTTATTTTTAAGCTTTGCGGGCGTTTTAGCTAAAGTTAAAGGCGCAAAACATATCATCACAGGCGTTTGTGAAACAGATTTTTCTGGTTATCCAGATTGTCGAGATATGTTTATTAAATCATTGAATGTGACGCTTAATTTGAGTATGGATTATGATTTTGTCATTCATACACCGTTGATGTGGTTAGATAAAGCACAGACGTGGGAGCTAGCTGATCAGCTTGGGAAGTTTGAGTATGTTCGTGAGCATACTTTAACATGCTATCGTGGAATTAAAGGAAATGGGTGTGGAACATGTCCAGCTTGTGAACTTAGACAACGAGGACTTGAGACGTATTTAGCACGAAAAGGAGAGGGAAAATAACATGGCAGGACGAACAAAAGAAGAGTTAAAAGACATTACGTTACTAGGGAATCAAGGAACAACTTATCAATATTCGTATGATCCAACTATTTTAGAGGTGTTTGAGAATAAACATCCAAATAACGATTATTTTGTGAAATTTAATTGTCCGGAATTCACAAGTCTTTGTCCAATTACCGGACAGCCTGACTTTGCAACCATCTATATCTCGTATATTCCAGGAGAGAAAATGGTAGAAAGTAAGTCATTAAAGTTATATTTATTTAGTTTCCGTAATCATGGTGATTTTCATGAGGATTGCATGAATATTATCATGAAAGATTTAGTAAAGTTAATGGATCCAAAATATATTGAAGTTTGGGGGAAATTCACTCCACGTGGGGGAATCAGTATCGATCCGTATTGTAACTACGGTCGCCCAGGAACGAAATACGAACAAATGGCAAACTATCGCTTAATGAATCATGATTTATATCCAGAAAAGGTAGATAATCGTTAGTTAAATCTAGTTTAATACTCCTAAAATGTGGTAAGCTATCACGTAGAAGCCTAAAAAAGGAGGAGTATGTCATGAATAAAGAAGAAGCATTAAATTTTTTAAAAGAACAATTAAAAACGATGAATTATCTAGGTTCAACGTTAAGCATCGTATCATGGGATATGGAAGTTATGGCACCTAGTCAGTCCATTGATTATCGAAGTGAAGTGATGGGGTATTTATCGACACAATATCATCAATTAGCAACGGATTCTCGTATTGGAGAGGCTTTAGAGGCGCTTAGTAGTGAAACAAGTCTCACTCAACATGAGACGAAGCTAGTGGAAAACTTTAAAGATTCTTATGAAAAAAATAAAAAAATTCCTGAATCTTTACAGCGTGAACTAACAATTGCGATCTCAAAAGGAAGTCAATATTGGAAAAAAGCAAAAGAACAACAAAATTATGAGATTTTTAAACCGTACTTAAAACAGGTGATTGATCTTGCCGTAAAACAAGCTGAATGTGTAGGGTATGAAGGGCATATTTATAATGCTTTCTTAGATGATTTTGAAAAAGGAATGACGGTAGAAGAGTTAGATCGTATCTTCCCACCACTTCGAGATGGATTAGTAGCGTTGTTAGATAAAATCATGAAAGCGAAGCAAGATGAACCTCATCATCCAAAAGGGGAATTTGATAAAGGTCGTCAGGAGCAGTTATCCCTGATGCTTTTAGATGCGATGGGGTATGATTATAAAGAATCAGGACGTGTGGATGAGACGGAACATCCGTTTACCACATCTTTAGGACCCAAGGATGTTCGTATTACGACACATTATTATGAAGAAAGTATCGAAAGTGCGATTTTTAGTTCAGTTCATGAAGGGGGACACGCGATTTATGATCAAAATATGCCCCATCAGTTAGCGGAGTATGGAATAGATGAAGCACCATCGATGGGGATTCATGAATCGCAGTCTCGATTCTATGAAAATATAATCGGCCGTAGCCTTTCATTTTGGCGTGCGTTTTATCCAAAGTTACAAAAAATCTTCCCTGAGTATCAAGAGATTTCGTTAGAAGACTTTTACCGAATTGTTAATAAAGTGACACCATCACTTGTTCGTACAGAAGCGGATGAAGTGACGTATTCGTTACATGTGATTATTCGTTACGAAATCGAGAAGCTCATGGTTAGTGGTGCAGTAAGTGTAGATGAGTTACCAGCACTTTGGAATCAAAAATACGAAGAGTATTTAGGTATCACACCGCCGAATGATTCAGAAGGGTTAATGCAGGATGTTCATTGGTCGGAAGCTTTAATTGGGTACTTCCCGAGTTACGCTTTAGGGAATTTATATGGTGCTCAATTTTATCATCAAATGAAAAAAGATATTCCAAATGTCACTGAGCAGATTGAAGCGGGGGATTTAACAGAAATCTTTAACTGGTTGAAAACGAATGTTCATGAACAAGGAAATCTCTATACGCCAGCTGAGTTAGTCGAACGTGTGACAGGGGAACCATTGAATCCACAATATTTCCTAGATTATTTAAATGAAAAATATTCAAGAATTTATCATTTCTAATTTAATTAATTGAAGCGGGCAATGTATCATATACTCCAGTGAGGATTTATTTTATCACTGGAGTTTTTTTGATGGATTGGAGTGAGGATATGAAGTTAAAAATTAGAAAGATGAGTGAATTAGATGCCTTTAAAATATTATTTTGGCAGTATTCTCCCCCGTATGATTGGTATAATCTTGAAGGTTGTGAAGAATATTTAGAAGAGTTATTATATGATGAGTATTATTCAGTACTTAATCAGAAAGAACAGCTGATTGGCTTTTTCTGTTTTGGCCAATCGGCTCAAGTGTCAGCTGGAAAGATGGAAGGTTTTTATCGTGATCATGAGTATTTAGATATAGGGCTTGGTATGAATCCTTTATTATGTGGAAAGGGACATGGGGCAAGTTTTGTTCAAGTAGGAATGGCTTACGCTAAAAATCATTTTAAGGCTAAAAAGTTGAGGTTAACTGTGGCCGATTTTAATCAACGTGCCCTCAAGACTTATCAAAAGGTAGGGTTTAAAGAAATTGGGGAGTTTAATAGTCAAAATATTAAATTTAAAGTGATGAGTTATGAGGATTGAGTCGTCCAATAGACGACTTTTTTTGGTAATTAAATAGTGAAAAATTAACTAAAATTTTAATAAAAAAGTTGATAAAATATTAAAAATCTTATAAGATAAAAGGGTACCTAAAACGCTTTTATTAAAAGAAGGACTTTTCAGAGGAAGTGGACGTTTTTGGGGAGTAAGAAAAAGGAGTGTGGATAAAATGTTCATTGAAAAGGAACAGTTATTACAGGGAACAAGTGAAAAGTTACAGCAAGCTCGTGACTATGTAGAATCTAAAAAAGATGAGATTTTATCATTAAAGGAGCGCAATCAGTTTCATCATATGCCCGAAGTAGGATGGATGAATGATCCAAATGGTTTCTCAGTGTATCAAGGCGAGTATCATTTGTTTTATCAATACTTCCCATATGATGTCAAATGGGGACCGATGCATTGGGGCCATGTAAAAAGTCGTGATTTCATTAAGTGGGAGTACTTACCAGTTGCGATGGCGCCTGATCAAGAGTATGAAACAGGTGGATGCTTCTCTGGAAGTGCCTTAGAAGTGGATGGAAAACACGTTTTAATGTATACAGGACATACTAATCCAAATCCTGATGATGAATCTTGGGTCCGTCAAGTTCAGTGCTTAGCTGTTGGGGATGGGGTTAATTATCATAAGTATGTGAATAATCCAGTCATTAAGACCGAAGAAATGCCGGAGCATTCAAGTTTAACTGACTTCCGTGATCCAAAATTATGGGTTAAAGATGGAGTCTACTATTGTGTTTTAGGAAGTAAGAGTGATGAGAACAGTGCACGTGTGTTACTTTATAAATCAGTAGATTTAGTCCATTGGACATATGTTGGAATAGTAGGGGAAAGTAATCATGAATTTGGCTATATGTGGGAATGTCCAGATTTATTCCACTTAGATGGACAAGATGTGTTAATCATGTCACCACAAGGGGTTCCTGTTGAAGAATTTCGCCATAAAAATACGAATACAACGGTTTACTGTTTAGGAGAGTTAAACTATGAAACGGCTCATTTTGAGCGTCGTGTGATGGAAGAAATCGATTATGGATTAGACTTTTATGCTCCACAAACAACAGAGAGCTTAGATGGGCGTCGGATTATGATTGCTTGGATGCAATCATGGCATCAAAATATGCCAACCGATAAATACGGATGGGTGACGTCAATGACGATTCCCCGTGAATTAAGCATTAAAGGCGATGTCATGTATCAATGGCCAGTTCGTGAAATTGAGAAATATCGTAGTGGTCATATTGGTCATGAGTCAGTCATATTTGAAGGAAGTAAAACATTAGTAGGAGTAAAGGGACGTCATTTAGATCTGGAAATGGTCATTGACTTCAAAGAGGCAAAATATTTTGAAATTAAAGTCATGAAAGGTGAAGATCAAGAAACAAATATCGTGTATGACGTGGATCGTCATGTCTTAAGTTTTGATCGTCGTCAAAGTAGAAGTGGTATTGATGGATTAAACTATCGTGAAATGCCAGTTCCATTAGTAGACGGTAAGTTATCACTTCGTTTATTAATGGATACTTATTCAGTTGAGTTATTTGCTCAAGAAGGTGCACATACGATGACTTCAACGGTTTATTCGGACTTATGTGCAGAAGGAATTGAATTTATTGCAGATCGAACAGTAGAAATGACGGTTCATAAGTGGGAATTAAACGTGTAAAGAATCTATTTTATTAACTTAGTAAAATCGACTAAAGTACTTCCCCCTTAGCTTTAGTCGAAGTGCTAGGTTCGGAGATAGAGAGATGAAGATTTATCATGAAAAAATCAGATTTTGATAACTAAACTTTAACGTTAGTTGTCATGTCTTTTTTTAGTCTGTCAAAAAACGTAGAAATGTTTAGTTTGAAAAAGTTGGAATTACAAAATCAAAAATGGTAATATAGGTGTACGCCTAAGGAAACCATGTGAAATGAGGGTGAAGAACTTGGAACTAAATGTCGCATTAATCGCACACGATAAAATGAAAGATCAAATGGTGAATTTTTGTTATGCATATCAACATATCTTAAGAAACTATGGGTTGTATACAACAGGAACAACTGGAAAACGAATTGAAGAAGGGACAGCTTTAAGTGTCCATAAATTAGCATCTGGACCATTAGGTGGAGATCAACAAATCGGAGCGATGATTGTTACAGAAGATATTGATCTTGTCATTTTCTTACGTGATCCATTAACACCACAACCGCATGAGACGGATATTCAAGCTTTAATTCGTTTATGTGATGTTCATTATGTACCGATTGCAACAAATATAGCATCAGCAGAAATTTTTGTAAGAGCACTCGATAATGGCGATTTAGATTGGCGAAAATTAAGAAAAAAACATTCGTAACAAATGTGTTTGATAGGGGGGAAAACATGTTACAGGTCGTAAATATTAAACAAAGTCCTATCGGGACAGAGAAAGCTATTCAATATATTCAAAATGTTTGGAATCATCAAAATCAAGTGTCCCAGTTTTATGATGAAATCTGCCATTTATCACTAGCAGGTGACTCTTTAAATGATTTTTATGTGCTAGTCAATGATGAAAAAATTATTGGATGCTGCGGATTAATTAAAAATGATGTCTTAAAAAAGGCTGATCGATATCCTTGGATTACATCATTATATATCGATGAAGTTTATCGAGGGCGTAATTATGGGCAGTTATTAATGAATCATGTCATTCATCGTGCCCAATTACTAGGGTATCCTAAAGTTTATCTTACAACAGGGAAAACCGATTATTATCGCCGTCATGGATGGCGAGAATTAGAGAGCGACTTAAATGAAAAAACAAATAAGATTTATTACAAAAAATTAACTGAACAACGTTAATTATTTTTTTGAAGTTAACGGTAACCGGTTACTTTAGGTAAAGATCTTATGTTCAAAAATAAAAAGAAACTATGATTTAGAGTCTTCACCAGAAATGGTGCTTGACTAAATAAATGCTTATATTTACCTATAAAAAAAACATCTAAAATCTTGTACTTTAGTAAGTGCGACCAAACCAAAGTTAGGAGATTTTAGATGCACTTACATCATATCAATGATTTAATTCAATTACAAGATGTTACAGTCAGTAACTATTATATTTCAGAAGATCATGTTTTATTTTTAAGCCTGTGTCCAACAAAGAGTAAACAACCTTGTCCTTGTTGCCGTACTCAAGCATTTGTTATTTGTAAAGGTAGCCGTCAAAAACTACGTCAAGTTAGACATTTACGTTGTTTCAATCGTGAAACCATTTTATTGATTCCGATGAAGCGGCTTTTCTGTAAACAGTGTGAAGTTTCCTTTACCTATCAATATGCATTTTTGACAGGTAAAACTCGTTATACAAACGATTATAAACGTGAACTTTCTAAACCGTTAGTCGGTACCACTGTTAAACAACTAACAGATACGTTCAAGGTCCCTTACTCAACCGGTGAACGCTTCATTAAGCAACATCTTGCTCATTTAATTCCGTCTATTCAAAGAAAAGTGATCGCTGCTGCTCAAGGATCAACTCGGCTCATATTAGGCATTGATGATTTTGCGATTCGAAAAGGTCATACTTATAATACAGGATTTCATGACCTAAGAAATGGTAGCCTGTTAACATTAGTCATGGGAAGAACTTATCAAACGTTAATTCAAAATCAAGGCTTAATGAATCAACTCAAAGAATTGAAACCCTACGCTGTTGTGATGGATTTAGCACGTTCTTATCACAAATTTGTCGCTGAAGTTTTTCCTGATGCTATCCGAATTGCTGACCGATTTCATGTGAATCGTTATCTAACAGATGCCTTACAGGCTGTGAGAAGACGGATTAGTTTATCGCTAACACCGGAAAGTCGTAAATATCTGAAACGAAATAAAAACCTTATCGGTAAACGATATGATTCTTTGAGCGAGAAAGAAGAACGAAAATTAGGAAAACTTCTAAACTATTCAAAAGAACTGACGGAAGTGTATGCCATTAAAGAATCACTGATTAATTGGTATGAATTAAGTGATGAAACAAATTCTTATAGACGTTTAATTCAATGGATTGCTCGAGCTAAAGCCCTAAATATTCCTGAATTAACTGAAGCGCTTAAACCTTTTGAAAATTGGACAGAAGAAATTTCTAATTACCATAAGTGTCGTTACACAAATGGTTCAGTAGAAGGACAAAATAATCAAATTAAAACATTAATTCGAAGAAGTTATTTTCTTCCGAATCGAATGATCTATGAGAATAGAATCTTCTTAGAATGTAATGAACGATTTTTTATAGATGAATTAAGTGTCAAGAACCAATTTTGGTGTTGATCCATGATTTAAATCGTTTCTTTTTGATGTTCATCGTAATGGTCTTTTTTGGTATGAGAAAATAGATTAAATAAACAAAGGAGAATAGAAAAAACTACTATAGAGGCAAGCCAACCGCCTAATACATCTCCTACATAATGAACGTTAATGTAAACACGGCTAAATCCGATTAAAAAGGTATAAGCTAACAAGAAGGCACTCAATAAGTAAGCAATGAGCTTACGAGATAAAAAATGAAAAGAGAGATAGCTAAGTAACAGGGCTAGTGCTAAACTAATCATTGAATGACCACTTGGAAAACTGAAACCTGTTTCATGAATTAATGAACCAACGATTGGGCGCTGACGAAGATACAGGTGTTTTAAAAGGGTATTTGTTCCTGCGGTTAAAAGGATGAGTAAGAAGCTAAATAGAGCTTCTTTTTTTTGATGTTTGAAGACGAGAATAAACGTCAATATTAAGGTTAATACACTAATGGGAAATGGATTAGCGGTCTTTGTTAGTATGATCATGAGGGTATTTAAATGTGGGTTACGAAGACGGCTAATAAAGTTAAAGACAGACTGCTGGAAGTTTGTTAAATCTGATGTGAAAATATAGTCTGCCAGGATAAAAAAGCAGCCGCTTGAAATAACGGCGATTAGAAAAGGAATCATAGGATTCAATTGACGTTTCATAATGACGCTCCTTAGTTATGATATAGTTTTAGTATAACAAAAACTATCGAATTCACTCCAATGGATTTATTACATAATTGAATGCAGGATGTCTATACTAATATAGCAATTGATTAAAATCGAGGTGGCCACATGAAAAAGTTATTATATATCACAGTCAATTCCAAGCCAGAGACATTATCGGCAAGTCGAACTGTTGGACGTGCGTTAGTCAATGAGATTACCTCAACCTATCCTGAATTTGAAGTTGAGGAGTTAGATTTATATAAAGTCCATATTCCGAGACTTGAGTATCAATATTTTGCCTCACGTAATTGCATGGTTGAAAAAGAAGCTTTAGAGAAATTACCTCCAAAAGAGCAAGAAGAAGTTCATAAAATTGTAAAGCTATGTGATCAATTTAAAGAGGCTGATGTCGTTGTTATTGCCACTCCAATGTGGAGCTTGTCTTTTCCCGCTCCTTTAAAAGAATATATGGATTGTATTATTCAAGTGGGTAAAACAATCTCTTTTGAGGGAATGATGCCAAAGGGATTACTCGATGATAAACCAAGAACAGTTGTTTATGTTCAATCCTCAGGTGCTAATATCATGTGGATGATGAATCCATTATTTAATAAAGGCCTACATTACATTGAAGATATGATGAAATTCATGGGAATTAAGAAATTTGAAGAATTATTAGTTGATGGAACAGGTGAGACACCGGAAGAAAAAGAAAAAGCAATTGAAAAAGCGAAAAAGAAAATTAAGGCAGTTGTGAAACATCTAGAATTCGAAAAAGAATAAAGGAGGTATTTGAATGCAATTTTGTGTAAGAGATGAAGTTGAACATTTTGAAGAGAGTTTCCACCCTTATTATGATGCTATAAAAATTGATGAGGAGTACTTTGAAGATCGTGAAGGTCACGAGCGTGCAGCTATCACACTCGTTAAACAGTTACAAGAAAGAGTACACTTATATGGGATTATTACGTTTCCAGACGGTGGCGGTTATGATGTAGATTTTGTTTATGAAAATGATAATGCGGTTCCTGGAATCACAAAAAATCACTTTGGTAGCCGTGAAGAACTCTTAGAGGGCTGGAAAAACTTTTTAAGGTTATATAAATAAACGAAGAGGCTATCTCATGGAGGTAGCCTCTTTATCTAGGGAAGGTAGTCAAAAATAGAACTTTCATGATATAATGCTCATACGTATGAAATTTTTATATAGAAATTTTTAAAATATAAAAGTTTTGGAGGTTAACATGAAAATAGGATTTTTTGATTCAGGAATTGGGGGACTAACGGTTTTAAGCGAGGCTTTAAAACGACTTCCCAATCATGAATACTTATATTATGCAGATACAGATCATGCCCCTTATGGACCAAAGCCAAAGGAAGAAGTTCGTGAGTATGTCTTCAAGGCCATTGAGTTTTTAGTAAATGAGGGAGCCCAAATCATTGTGATTGCTTGTAATACGGCAACAAGTATTGCTGTATCCGAGCTACGCCAAAAATATTCTATTCCGATTATTGGAATGGAACCTGCTGTAAAACCCGCCATTGAATCTGTAGAAAACAGTACAAAGCGTGTCTTAGTCACTGCAACACCCCTCACATTAAAAGAAGAAAAGTTAAAACAGTTAATTCAGCGTCTAGATAAACACCATCAAACAGATTTATTGCCATTACCCGATCTTGTTCGTTTTGCAGAGTCGTATGAATTTTCGGATGAAGCGATTCTTCCTTATTTGAAACAATGTTTACAATCCTTTGATATTAGTGAATATGGAGCAGTTGTTCTAGGATGTACACATTTCCCATTATTTGCTCATCATTTTGAAAAAATCTTCTCTAGTGAGGTTCGATTAATTGACGGAAGTAGCGGGACGGTTTCTCACTTAGAAAAATTAATCTTATCACAAAAGGTAGAGCCTTGTTTCAATGCTTCACTTACGTTTTACCGTTCAGGCGAGAAGCTTGAGTCATGTCAAGAGATTGAACCTTTCACAAAAATCTTAAAACAATTAAAGGCAATTTAATTGTCAGAATTTTAATCAACAGTCATATGTCGTTAAACCCTATCATAAAATTGTCTTGAGTTGTCAGATTATTTTATAAAAAATGTGGTGATAACATGGACTTTCAAAACGTAAATCCTGAGTTGTTTATCGTTGTTGGTGAATTACTTGGAAATGTCATTGCAAATGAATTACCGTTTAACGTACAGAATGCTGTTGGCAACTGGCTACAACTTGTTGGACAGGCAATTGAAACTTATAATGCACAACAACAATATTATCAACAAGGGCCGGGGCGTTATTTTACACCTGATAGTTTTAATGTGGATAATCCATTTTGTCAAAATAATGAACAAGGTTCACAAAGTGGATCAACTGTCAGTAGTTCAGGTCAAGCGCCAGAGCAAGAGGAGATTTTACCGAAATCATCACGTGGAGCCGATGATTCACACACCGACATGCGCTCAACAGACGATAAGTTACATATCATAAAGTTACAAGAAACCATTGAAAAGCTCATGATTAGAATGGAACAATTAGAAGAGGAAATAAAAAACTTAAAAGCAATGAATGATAGTGATTAACTCATGTTAAAATGAATTTTTAACATGAGTTTTTTTTCTTTGCACATACTAAGTATGTCGGAGGTGATTATGCATGAAACACTACAGTCATCAAGCTTCTCCTTATAAACATCAGCAACTAGATGTTGAGTTTGGTTCTGACTTTGCCCCATTAGACCATTATTTGGATCAAGAAGCCCAACGTGCCTTTTTATCAGCAAAAGCAGGAGGAATGATTACAAAACGCTTGGTTGAAGTCGGTGAAGAAATGTTAATGAATAACAAAGACAATAAATAAGCTTAAATAGAAAATCATAAAGAACGACTGTTTCTTTATGATTTTTTTATCTTGATAAAAGGAAGAATGATCAGATTTAAAAATGGCTTAAAATTATTAAGCTATTTTAGAGAAAGATCTGTTAACGTCAATTTAATGGTCTCTGAGTGAACAATCTTATCTATCTCTAAAACAGCTAATCAAATGAAACGTGATTGAGTGATGGATTCAAGTTGGCGATTGAAAAATATAGGTCGAGGGATTCGATGCAGAGAACGTAGGTATATTTCGATAGTGAGGGGTGAACTGGCATTGTTCTGAAGTGAGATGAGACAGTTGTCAAAGCGTCATCGGATGATATGATTCTGAATCATGAAAAGACGTTGGGTTGCAGTAGATAACGATGATAAATATTTCAAGTTATATGCAAAGAATAAGCCCTATCTAAACGATAAGGCGTTATTCATTCCGTATTCAACTTCAGTTAAACATTACACAGAATCAAAAGGAATCCCTTATAGTGACTATATGGGTTGATGGATTATTAAGTTCAAAATTGAATACGTTCTGATGAGATGGTGGCATAAGCAGAACGAGAGGTAGTAAGAGTTGAATGATAAGTAATTTTAGCAAATAAAATTGGATCGTGATTAGTTTGTACTGAGAATGAAACTTAATTTAGACAGTGAGCAGCAATAACACTACTCAGTATGTTTTTCAGTTTTGGAATGAGATTTGAAAAAGGGGGAATCTCCCTTATGTTGACAACTGACAATTGAATCATTTTTAACCGTTTCATAACAAAAGATTAAAAAATCAAATTTATTAGCGTGCGCTCCAAAATCAGAGAAAAATTGAGGTTATGTATAGTATAAAATAATAAAAAAGAAATAATTAATTTATAAGAAATAAGATGATTTAATAGAAAGAACATGAATTAGACACATTAAAAACATTAAATAGTCATTAAATAACCATATTTTTTACACTTGAAAGCGATTTTATCACTAAAGACTATTTACTTTTACAAATATTGGAAATATAATACACAATAACATCACAAAAAATAGTGATGAGATTGAAGGAGGGACCAGAAATGAATAAGAAACATTTATGGTTAGCTGGAGCATGTTTACTTGCTGTTGGGGGATGTAGTAATGACAGTGAGACGCCAGCTGACACACCAGAAAACAGTGGAACACCAAATGAAACACCAAAAGAAACAGAAGTTTATCGAAATGATTATAACTATGTCTATAGTGAAGATCCAGATACGTTTGACTATGTATATTCATTCCAAGCTGCTGATAATGAGCACACAGCTAACTTTGTTGACGGGCTTTTAGAACATGATCGTTATGGACAATTAGTTGGAGCGATTGCAGAAAGTTATGAAGTCAATGAAGATGCAACTGTTTTTACTTTCAAGATTCGTGAAGGTGTAAAATGGGTGACAGATGAAGGTGAAGAATATGCTGATGTAACAGCACATGACTTTGTGACTGGATTACGTCACGCAACAGAATTTCAATCACAAACCATGTACTTAGTCCAATATGCAATTAAAAACTTAGATGCTTATGTGAATGGCGAAGTGGAATGGGAAGAAGTTGGAATTAAAGCGTTAGATGATTATACATTAGAGTATACACTTGAAGCCCCAACCCCATATTTCCATACCATTACAACTTATTCAGTTTTAATGCCAGTCAATCAAGAATTTTTAGAAAGTAAAGGTGAGGGATGTAAATTAGGTGCACCGGATCCAGGTAACTGTTCATTCGGAGAAGTTGCAGCGGACGGAATTCTTTATAACGGTGCTTATATCTTATCAAACTATGTATCTAAATCAGTGATTGAGTATACAGCTAATCCAGATTATTGGGATGCAGAACATGTTTATATTCCAAAAGTTAAGTTAGTTTATTATGATGGAAAAGATCCAGATAACTTATTCACAGGATTTGATAATGGTGATTATTCAGCTGCTCCTGTTTATACAGATAATGCAGCGATTTATAAAACGGCTAAAGATAAATATGGAGATTCAATTTATGTTTCAGATTTAAGTTCATCATCATTCTGGATTTCATGGAACTTTGACCGTAATGCTTATTCATCAGTGGCAGATGAAACAGTCGATGCTTCACCACAAACTGATAAACAGCGTCAAGATACTACAGCAGCAAAATTAAATCGTGCCTTCCGTAAAGCGGTTATGTACGGATTAGATGTTTCTAATTTAACTGCGCAAGTCGTTGGAGATGATTTAAAACTTGGACGCTTACGTAATACATTAACTCAACCAGGATTCGTTTTAACAAGCGAAGGGGTACCATATGAAGAGTTAGTATCAGCAGCTTTAACAGAGATTAATCCAACAGAATATCCAGAAGGATTCGATTTATCAGATGGACAATTAGCTTATTATAACTTAGACTTAGCTAAACAATATGCGGATCAAGCAAAAGAAGAATTAAGTGCAGAAGGGGTCGAATTCCCAATTCAATTAGATATTTCAGTGGATGGGACAAGTGAAAAAGGGGTTCGTGTCGCACAAGCCTTTAAAAATACATTAGAAACAAATTTAACTGATTTTGTTGCAGTTAATATCATTGTTTCAGATACAGATACATTAAATGCAGCTAAACAAGCTGAACAAATGAACTGGGATATGTTGATTGGTCGTGGATGGGGTCCAGACTATGGGGATCCAAAAACTTACGTGGATGTCTTTGACCCAGATAGTGGAGACATGTTAGCTTATCAAGGATTAAACTGGACAGGCTCAGAAGTAGGTAACGATGCAGCAGCGAAAGAAGCCATTGGCTTATATGAATTCCAAGCGTTAAAAGATGCAGCAGATGCTGTGGTAGATGATAACGATAAACGCTTTGAATTATATGCCAAAGCAGAAGCATTCTTATTAGATAATGCCATCTTCATCCCATATTGTTCAAATGGTGGAGGATACAGTGTGTCAAAATTAGTTCCACGTAGTGGTTTATATGGGGCTTATGGTTTATCAGATGATAAATACAAATATAAACAAGTGGCCGATGAAGTTGTAACAAAAGCACAACGTGATGAAATCATTGCAGAGTGGCAAGAAGAGTTGAAAAAATAATACAAGTTTAAAAGTATACAAAAAGATTGGGGTGAAACCCTAATCTTTTTGTATATAAAAATAAGGGGGGACAGCCAATGAAGCGTTATATGTTTAAAAGATTTCTAAGATCGTTATTCTCAATTTTCATGGTTTTAACGATTGTTTTTACTTTAATTTACTCAGTTATCCCTCGTGATCGTGTGTTCTTTTCGGATACAAATATTGAAAAGATTCAAAAAAGACCAGACGATTATGCTAACTATAAATATGTTCAATGGGAAAAACTTGGGTACTTAAATTATGATACGATTCAAGATTACTGTAAACAATTATATGGATCAGCTAATGAACAATATTCAAACTGTATCTTACCTGAATCGTCTGAAACAGCAGATTATGTTGCGTTGAAAGAAAAAGAAGGTTGGGACGTTGACTTCTTTGAAGTCTCAAAACAAGCGTATGCAGTCGAAGAAGTTCCGATCTTAAGACGGGCATTAAATTGGTGGGCAAATTTAATTGAAATTGACTATCCAGGAAAGGTTCAAACAGAGAATACAGAATTAGAACGTAAAGTTTATGTTGGCCAAGACTTTAATGGGCGTCCTGCCTTAATGTGTACAGGATGTGAAAATAAATATCTCGTTTATTTTGATGGGAACTTTCCATTTATTCATCAAAACTGGATTAGTATTAACTTAGGGACTTCGTATCCAACCTATAGTGGACAAGGCGTATTGGAGGTTGTGACAAGTTCACAAGGAGAAAAAGTCAAAAAAGAGGTCATGATGCCAAATGGTCAGGTTAAAGAATCTTCAACAAATTTTTACACCTGTAAGTATAAGGAAACCTTAGATAATATGGATCAGAAAAACTTTACCGATCACTATGCAGATTGTGAAACATTAAAAAGTGATCCATCTATGATGCAAATTTCATTTACGATGGGAATTATTTCATTACTTTTAACTTATGTCATCGGTTTACCACTTGGAATTCAAATGGCGAATCATAAAGGTAAATGGGGCGATAAGCTTGGTCAATGGTATATTGTATTCATGAATGCTATTCCAGGGCTTGCTTATATTGTCTTAGTTCGATTTATTGGAGGAAAATATTTTGGGTTACCATCAATGTTTCCTATGCTGGGAGCAAGTCATCCAAAATCGTATATTTTACCAATTATTTCATTAACGTTAGGGTCAGTAGCCGGTCGTATGATGTGGATGCGTCGCTATATGATTGATCAAAGTACGATGGATTATGTGAAATTTGCTCGTGCTAAAGGATTATCTGAAAATGAAATTTTCTATAAACATATCTTTAGAAATGCCATTGGTCCAATTGCTCATGGACTTCCAGCTGCGGTTATTTTGTGTATTTCAGGAGCGTTAATTACAGAAGGTGTCTACAGTATTCCGGGGATGGGGAAAATCTTACCTGATTCTATCTCGATTTATAATAACTCAATGGTCATTGGATTAACGTTTATCTTTACTTCATTAAGTATCTTATCAACTTTCCTAGGTGACTGGTTATTAACATTAGTTGATCCACGTATTAGTCTAGATGAAAAAGGAGGAAGCCGATAATGAGTGATTCAAGATTTGAATTTGTTACCCATGATGCGAGTGCATCTGAACATATTGCAGCGCCTTCATATTCTTATTGGCGCTCAGTTTCAAGGCAGTTTTTTGGAAAAAAATTAACTGTATTTTTATTAATTGTAATTGTTTTATTGAGTTTGATTGCTCTTATTCAACCAGCTTTATCGGGTTATGATCCAATGATTTCACCGAATATTAATAATCCCGAAATGCGATTTTTAGGAATATCATTCCAGTATCCTTATGGAACGGATGGGGTCGGAAGTTCAGTTTGGGACGTCGTTTGGGCTGGAACAAGAACATCTTTACTAGTTGGATTTATTGTCACAGGGGTGAATACCTTTATTGGTGTCTTAGTTGGAGCGATTTGGGGGTTCTCAAAAGCAATCGATAAAGTCATGCTTGAAATTTATAACATCATTTCCAGTGTGCCTTATATTTTAATTGTTACCGTATTACTTTATGCATTTGGACGTGGATTTTGGCAATTAGTTTTAGCGATGTGTTTAACGGGATGGCTGGGAACTGCCTATTTTATTCGAACACAAGTAATGATTATTCGCGATCGTGAATATAACTTAGCTTCAAAGTGCTTAGGAACACCAACGCTTCGCTTAGTCACTCGAAATATTTTACCTTATTTACTTTCAGTCGTGATGACCAGTGTTTCACTTGAAATTCCAGCTGCCATTTCAACAGAAGTGACTTTATCATTCTTAGGAATTGGGTTAAACGTTTCAATTCCATCACTAGGACGTATGATCAATCAATATTCAAATTATTTTAATGGATATCCTCATTTATTCTGGGCTCCAGTTTTAACATTAGCCGTTGTAACGGTTTCGTTATATGTGATTGGTCAAGCATTAGCAGATGCATCAGATCCAAGAACTCATATGTAGGAAAGGGAGTGATAGTATGAGTACAAAAGAAGCTGTCTTAACAGTCAGGGATTTAGAAATAAAATTTAGAGTACGTAATCATTATTTAAATGCGATTCGTCGAATTTCATTAGATTTATATCAAGGAGAAACGTTAGCGATTGTCGGTGAATCAGGATCAGGGAAATCAGTTCTCATTAAATCATTTACCGGAATGCTAGAGTCAAATGGAATCATCAGTGGAGGAGAAATCCTGTTTGAGGGTGAAGACTTAAGTAAAAAGACGAAAAATAAAGAATGGGAAGGGATTCGTGGAGCAAAGATTGCAACAGTTTTTCAAGATCCGATGACGTCATTAAACCCAGTTCGTACGATTGGATCACAAATTGCTGAGGTTATTATTAAGCATCAAAAAGTATCTAAAAAAGAAGCGAAAGCACAAGCCATTGATTTAATGAAACGTGTTGGAATAAACGATCCTGAGAAGCGTTTTGGAGATTATCCACATCAATATTCAGGAGGGATGCGCCAACGGATTGTCATCGCCATTGCTTTAGCTTGTCGTCCGAAAATTTTAATTTGTGATGAACCAACGACGGCGCTTGATGTCACCATTCAAGCACAAATTTTACAGTTAATTAAAGATTTACAAAAAGAGTATGGATTTACAACCATCTATATCACGCATGACTTAGGGGTGGTAGCAAATGTTGCCGATCGTGTCGTGGTGATGTATTCTGGGCAAATTATTGAGTATGGTGAAGTAGAAGAAATTTTCTATGAACCCGCTCACCCTTATACTTGGGCCCTTCTTTCATCACTTCCTCAGTTAGGGAAAAAAGGGAGTGAGTTATTTTCAATTGATGGAACACCGCCATCTTTATACAATGAGATTATCGGAGATGCCTTTGCCCCTCGTAATCAATATGCGATGCGCATTGATTTTGAAGAAGAACCCCCATTTTTTGAGATTTCACCGACTCATTTTGCAAAAACTTGGCTACGTGATCCGCGTGCTCCAAAAATAGAGATGCCAGAACCTCTTCAAAATTTACATGAAAAACTTGTTTCAATTTATGGGTCAGTACAAGGAGGTGCGAACTAATGGCACAAGAGCGTGAAGTGTTAGTCTCAGTTCGTGATCTTGAAATTAAATTTAAAGATTTCGTAGCTGTTTCAGATGTGAATTTTGATATTTATAAAGGAGAAACGTTTTCACTCGTCGGAGAATCAGGATCGGGAAAAACGACAATTGGACGTGCCATTATCCGTATTAATGAAACATCTAAAGGTGATATTTTATTTAAGGGTAAAAAAATTAATGGAAAAATTACACGCGATATGAATAAATATATCGTTAAAAATATCCAAATGGTTTTTCAAGATCCTGCTGCTTCATTAAATGAACGTGCAACGATTGATTATATCGTTTCTGAAGGATTAATTAATTTCAATTTATATAAAGATGAGGCAGATCGTAAACAAAAAGTGGTTAATGCCTTAACGTCAGTTGGATTATTACCAGAGCACGTCACACGTTATCCTCATGAATTTTCAGGTGGACAACGTCAACGAATTGGGATGGCCCGTGCCATGGTCATGGAGCCAGAATTTATCATTGCAGATGAGCCGATTTCGGCACTGGATGTTTCAATTCGTGCCCAAGTGTTAAACTTACTAAAAAAATTGCAAGCTGAACGTGGGCTTACTTACCTATTCATTGCTCATGATTTATCAGTCGTTCGCTTTATTTCAGATCGTATTGCGGTTATTCATAAAGGACGTATTGTGGAATTAGCAGAGGCAGAGGAATTATTTTTAAATCCATTCCATCCATATACTAAATCTTTATTATCTGCTATTCCAATTCCGGATCCACGTCTTGAGAAAAATAAAAAATTGATTGTTTATACAGGTGAAGAACACGATTATAGTGTAGATAAACCAAAATGGACAGAAATTACAGCTGGTCACTTTGTTTGGGCAAATGAAGCTGAAGCAAAGGCGTACCGAAAAGCGGCTAAAGTTAAATAAATTCAAAAAAAACGACTCATTGAGTCGTTTTTTTGTCTTAAATAGATCATGCTAGAATAAGGTTATATAGAAAGGAGTGATAGTGGTGCAACTTAAACGTTATGAGCGTCAGAAAGCTATTGATTATGCTAGAGCATGGGCGTTAGGGCGAAATCCTGTGTATCATGATTATGAAAAATATGGGGGTGATTGTACGAATTATATTTCTCAGTGTTTGCATGCAGGAGATATCCCATTTGATGAATCAGGGCGAGATGTGACAACGAAATGGTATTGGTACAGTGATTACTCACGGACACCCTCTTGGACGGCAGCTCAACCATTTGAGACCTATTTATTAAATAATAATAAAGAAGGGACAAAAAATTATGGGATTTATGCCTCATTTTGTGAATATGATGAACTTGAACTTGGGGATTTAGTCCAAAAACGGGTGAATGGTGTTTTAACACACACGATGATTGTGACTTCAAAAGTATTAGATCGATACGGGAATATTGTTGACTATTTAGTCTGTCAACATTCTTATGATTTAAAAGATTTTCCGTTATCACAAAAAGATGGTGTTCATAGTTATATTAAAATTCATGGTTATTATGCCTAATTCTTTATAAAAAAATAATCCAATTATTCTATAAAATATCTCGTTGAACTGTTGAAAAAGAAGAATGATTTCGAATTTTGGACTCATACTATTACTGTTGTTTAAGACAACAATAAAGAAAGTGAGGAATTCAAAATGAAAAATAATAATAACAGCAACAATAAAAATCAAGCAAACTATAATGCAAATACAAATGCAAATGTAAATGCAAAATCTAACCGTAACAAATCTAATGCAAACACAAATGCTAATGTAGAGTTTGCGACTGATTTTGCTACTTCAAACAATTGCAGAAACAATTCAAACAACAAAGAATGCTAGTTTAAGCAATCCAAATCCTAAAATGTTGAAATAAAAAAATCATGACAAATGTCATGATTTTTTTATTTGTGATTGATTAATAGGAAAAAATAAGCTTTATAGGGTTGTTCTGACACGAATGATTCTAAGTCATTTTCTCATACTAATAGTGTCGTTTTTCGACAAGAAAGTGAGGTTACGATTATGAGTTGTAAATCTAAAGCAAAAGCAGCAAAAACAGAAACAAATAATCAATGGTGTGGTCAAGCAGCAATTGGAAATAGCAGTGATCATGTAGAAAAAACTGAATTTAGTAATGAGTGGGCGTCAACCAATAAATTAGCGACTCAAGAACATCCAAATAAAAACAAAAAAACTTACTAAATCTTTAAGGTTAGTGACACAAAGCGCGAATGATTTTCTCATAGCGTTTTGTGTCTTTTTTTAGTATAATGATAGATAACAACATGAAGGAAGGGTGAGGATATGGAACTATTCGTTTCTGATTTAGATGGTACCTTATTAAATAAAGCAAGTGAAGTCTCTGAAAATAGTCGCACGATTATTAATGAGTTAATTGAAAAAGGGGTAAAGTTTACAGTAGCAACTGCTCGTACACATGCTACAGTTATTGAATTATTAGAAGGATTAAATATTCAAATGCCTATCGCCATTATGAATGGAGTAGGAATTTACGATTTAAAAAATAGAAAATATCTTGAGATTGTTGATATTTCAAAAGTAGCGGCGCAGCAAACGTTAGAAATTTTTGATCAATTAGGATTAGAGCCAATGGTTTACGGCATTAAAGATGATCAATTATCAGTCTTTTATCGTCAAATTAATAATCCGGTTTCAACAAATTTTTATGAGCAACGTAAAGATAAAACTCTAAAGACGTTTACCTCTGTTGATGAGTTTGAATCTGTTGTGGCGACTCACCAAATTGTAAATATACTTGTCTTTGATAAGTTAGAGTTAATTGAAGAAGCTTATCGTCAAGTTCAAAAAGTTGAAGGAATTAATGCGACTTATTATCCGACTCGTGAAGAAGGATTTGGATACATGGAATTATATAGTGCTAATGCCTCAAAAGCAAATGGGATTAA
Source organism: Turicibacter sp. GALT-G1 (assembly GCF_025594995.1). Taxonomy (NCBI): domain Bacteria; kingdom Bacillati; phylum Bacillota; class Erysipelotrichia; order Erysipelotrichales; family Turicibacteraceae; genus Turicibacter; species Turicibacter sp. GALT-G1. The sequence continues at coordinate 27,453 of NZ_JAMQUS010000007.1, read as the reverse complement.
AGCATTAGCAAAATATGTTGAATTTGAAAAAATTATTGGATTCGGAGATAATTTAAACGATTTACCGATGTTTGAACTAGCAGATGAAGCATACGCTCCAGCAAATGCAGTAGATGAAATTAAGGCAGTGGCAACTAATGTTATTCGTCATCATGATGAAGACGCTATTGCCCTATACTTAAAAGAGCGTCATGAATCTACTCAAAAATAAAATTAAGTGGTTGTCAAATTGCTAACTAAACTGATTTCGTTAGCGGTGTGACAACCCTTTTTCTTTTGCTCCGATATTAAAACGCTTCAAATGTATTTATCTATTTTCGTAATGGCTAGTTATCCATGGACATTGTTCTTGTTCTCTCTGTTTTTAAGACCATTAATAAAATGAACGAGGAAGTGACTTAATAAAAAAGAGTCGCTCTTGCTTAATTAAATGCGATTAGTCAGGTTAACGACTCGGTTTCATTTAGGCCCATCCAAATAAATGGAAAATCACAGTGGTAACAAAGCAGAGGGCAATCCCAATTAAAGTTGGAATGATAAACGCGAGGGCTGCCCATTTATAGCTTCCAGTTTCTTTTTTGATCGTCATTAATGTGGTCGAACAAGGCCAATGACATAAGGTAAACAGCATGACATTAAGTCCAGTTAATAATGTCCATCCGTTATCTTTTAAGATTTGACTTAAAGTCGTGATACTATCAAATTCCACCATGGAACCACTTGATAGATACGCCATTAACAGAATAGGGATAACGATTTCATTAGCAGGTAATCCAAGAATAAAAGCCATTAAAATGAAACCATCTAGTCCGATGAATTGGGCAAACGGATTTAAGAAATTGGCGATATAAGTTAAAATGCTTAAGTCACCAATATAGAGATTGGCCATGCACCAAATGATAATTCCTGCAGGAACCGCAATCATGATGGCACGTCCTAACACGAAGAGGGTACGGTCAATAATCGATGTATAAAGGATGCGTCCTACTTGTGGGGTACGATATGGAGGAAGCTCAAGGGTAAAGGATGAGGGAACTCCTTTTAAAATGGTTTTAGATAACCCATAAGAAACAAGTAGCGTAATGATGACACCTAAAATAATAATTAAGCTTACGACAAGTGCGCTCATTAAACTGTTTTGAAAAGTGTTTAAGTTTAAGGTGAGTAGTAAGACACTTGCAATCGCGATAATAGTGGGAAATCGTCCATTGCAAATGACAAAGTTATTGGTTAAAATGGCAATCAATTTTTCTCGAGGGGATTCGATAATCCGACATCCAATAATTCCTGCTGCATTACATCCAAATCCCATACACATGGTTAAGCATTGTTTCCCATGAGCACAGGCTTTTTTAAATAAGTGATCGAGATTAAAGGCGACGCGAGGAAGGTAGCCTAAATCTTCGAGTAAAGTGAAGAGTGGGAAGAAAATAGCCATTGGTGGTAACATGACAGAGACGACATTTGCTAAGGTTTGATAAACACCGGATAAAAGCATGTTATGAAGCCAAGTAGGTGTGTGAATCCAATCTAGGAATTGATCAATATAACCTTCTACCCAAGAGAAAAAGTTAGCTAGTAGTTGGGATGGACCATTCGCACCTACGATGGTCAACCAAAAAATTACCAATAAAAGAAGAAGCATTAGTGGGATTCCGAACCATCTTGAAGTGATGACACGGTCAATTTTTAAATCGCGTTCGCGTGCGAGTTGCTTTTGATCAAGTGTATAAACATAATCGTTTTTGATTTGTTCAGCTTTAGCATAACTAACTTCAGTTAAGTGATCACGAATTTGTTCCTTATTAAGAGGCAATGGGATGTGAGTAGCAATTTCAGTTAGGGATTGAGATTGTACAGGGCTTAAATATTGATTCATAGATTGGTAGATGCTCTCATTACCATCCATGAGACGAAGGGCTAACCAGCGTGGATTAAGATTGGGGAATTGCTTGTCAAGAAGCGGCATCAGTTCGTTCACATAAGCTTCAGTTTCCTGATTATAAAGCAGAGGTTGTTGATGAAAGTCATAGTTTTCATCAATGACTTGATCGATGGCAGCTTTTAGGTCATTGATTCCGACTCCGTTTCGAGCCGAGGTTAAAACAACTGGAATGCCTAAGTCTGCTTCAATTTCCGCTTTATTCACGACAATTCCTTTTTTCTTTGCCTCATCGATTAAGTTAACACATAAAATCACACGATCAGTTAATTCCATAATTTGAAAGGCCAGATGAAGATTACGCTCTAAGGCAGTGGCGTCTGTGACCACAACGACGAGGTTGGGTTTTCCAAAGCAAATGAAATCACGAGCCACGATTTCTTCTTCTGAGGTCGCAAATAAAGAATAGGTTCCAGGGAGATCCACTAAGACATAATCGTGGGTGGCTGTTTTAAACTCTCCGCGAGCATTGGTCACCGTTTTTCCTGGCCAGTTTCCGGTATGTTGATGTAGTCCTGTTAACGTATTAAAGACTGTACTCTTTCCGGTATTCGGATTCCCAGCTAAGGCGATCACGAATTGGTCGTCTCGTCTATCAATATTAAATAAATCTTGTAAAGCCTTCCTTTTAGTTGAACTATACGTCAATCCCATTGAGTCATTCCTCCTTATTAATCATGAATGGGTTTAACCATAATTAAACTTCCTTCCTCTTCTCGTAGTGCAATCATCGCTCCGCGAATGTTATAGACGGTAAGGTTGTTTTTAGGTCCTTTTTTAATGACATCGATTAAAGCACCAGTCGTAATTCCTAATGCTAATAAACGTTCACGTAATAAGCCTGTTGCTGTGAGTTTTGTAACTTTAACTGTCGTTTGGCATTCAACTTCGTTTAATTTTTTCATTATCATCACTCCAATTAATATTTTAGCTATGGCTAACTTTTAGAATAAAAGAGAAGATAATCGAATGAGAAGGTGATTCTTCATTGACTCTTGGATCTTTTATTTCATTGACTTGTATAAAATATGATATAAAACGTATGTTTGCACATCGTTTCGTGTCATTTTATAAAAATGGGCAGATTCGTCAAAAGCAGGGGAGAACTGAAGGGAATTTAGAGGGTTCTGGCTCTCTATCAACCATTGATAAATCTTAGCCGGGGCTAACTTTTGAATGCTAGTCCCTATATCGTATGAGAAAGGTGAGAAAAGGTGACAAAAAACAAAATCATTCATTTTTTACAGTTTTTGTTTAATGGATGGGATAGTATTTGCACAACGGTTCAAACTATAGTATTATTATAGTAGTTGCATATGATTGGAGGAGAATATTGATGGCTGTGTCAAAATATTATCGTATTGAAGAAGCAAACCAAGAAATTGGGAATATTGAAATTCATTCACAAGTTTTTGAAGTGATTGCCCATAACGCCACAGCAGAAATTGAAGGGGTTTCAAAGATGTTTGAAAGTATCTCACAATCAATTGCCGATACTTTTAATAGTAAAAAACACCGTAATGGTGTTGAAGTTGAATTTGATGAAAATGGATTAGTTATTGATGTATATGTGAGTATTAAAGTGGGTTATGCCATTAATGAAGTCGCTGAGAAAATCCAAAAAAACATTCATCAAATGATTTATCATATGACATCTGTCAAAACGTCTGAAATTTACGTTCATGTCGTATCGATTGATTTTGATTAAAAAAATAAACCACTAAAAGTGGTTTATTTTTATTTTTTTCGGCAAATTCTTGATAAATATGATAACATATATAGTTGAAACCTTTAAAAATAGTATACAATATAGTTGTAGCAACTTAGAAGATTTGAATAGAAAGAGGGATTTTTGTGATTCGTCATGTATTACGTCAATTTGCAGTACAAACATTATACCAAATGGAAGTAGGGCAGATGACCAAAGAAGAAGCCATCGAAAACGTTGAATGGATGGTTGAAGGTTTAAAAGAAGAAGCTATGGAATTAATGGCTGAAGAAGTAACACCACATCAAATTCTTGAAGTCGAACGTCAATTTACATTAGATGAGTTCTATTTTGAATTAGTAAACGGTGTTTTAACTCATAAAGAAGATTTAGATCAAATCATTGATGAAAACTTAAAAGGATGGAGTTTTTCACGTTTAAATAAAGTTGATAAAGCCATTTTACGCTTAGCAACATATGAGATGAAATTCTGTCAAGAGACACCTCATAAAATTATCATCGATGAAGCGGTAGAATTAACAAAAGAATTCTCAGATACTGGAGATGGAAAAGCACGTAGCTTTAATAATAAAGTATTAGACCAAATTAGTAAGCACTTTGCATAGTAGGATGTGAAACCGATGGAGGAGAGACAACCCTTAACCGTTAAGGCGTTAACGAAATATATTAAGTTAAAATTCGATTATGATAAAAATTTACAACACCTCCTTCTAAAGGGAGAATTATCAAACGTCAAACGACATTCACGTGGACATCTTTACTTCACATTAAAAGATGATGAGGCACAAATTAATGCGGTGATGTTTGCCAGTGCGGCTTCACATTTAACTTTTGTGCCGACCGAGGGAATGCAAGTGGTTGTCAAAGGCCATATTACCGTTTATGAAGCGGGCGGTTCTTATTCAATGTATGTTAAAGAAATGACGGAAGACGGAGTTGGAAATCTTTATGTTGCTTTTACGCAAATGAAAGAGCGTTTAGGGGCCGAGGGATTATTTGATGCAAGATTCAAGCAACCTATCCCAACTTCCCCTCAGGCGGTTGGGGTGATTACTTCACCCACAGGTGCTGCGATTCGTGATATTCTTTCCACGATTAAACGTCGTTTCCCACTGGTCAAAGTTTATGTGTACCCAGCACTTGTTCAAGGTGAACAGGCAGAAGCTTCGATTGTATCATGTATTAAACAAGCGAATGAAATGAAGTTGGTGGATACGTTAATTGTTGGTCGTGGAGGAGGTTCAATTGAGGATTTATGGGCGTTTAATAAAGAGGGTGTAGCTCGTGCAATCTTTGAATCAAAAATTCCAATTATTTCAGCCGTAGGTCATGAAACAGATTTTACCATTGCTGATTTTGTGGCAGATCATCGTGCACCGACTCCAACAGGAGCGGCAGAGATGGCCGTTCCCAATTTACCAGATGTGTTAAAGCATTTTAATCAACTAAATGTTCGACTCAATCATAATTTCAATGTTCAATTTGAACAAAAGAAGAATCAATTAGCACAGCTAAGTAATCATTATATTATGAAAAATCCACATGCTTTATTTGAGCAACGATTAATGCATGTGAATCAATTGAATGATAAGTTACAATTTGTTTTACAAGATCAGTTAACTAAACGGAAAGCTCAGTTTGCAACGGATTATCATCGATTAATTCAATTTAATCCAATGGTCAAGGTTGACAGTTCTAAACAACACGTCGCCTTTTTAACTCAACAGTTAAAAGCATTGATGAGTGAGCACCTATCAGAGCATAAGCAAAACTATCACGTGCTATTAACGAAACTTGAGATGTTAAATCCATTATCCATTTTGAAAAAAGGATATTCAGTGATTACTGATGAAAATGAAGAGATGATTACAACGGTTCAATCTATGAGGGTAGGTCAGATCATTTCAGTTGCCTTAGATGATGGAACCGTGAAAGCATCGATCAAAGAAATTCAACCAAGTGAAAGCAATTAAAGGGGTGATTTTGAATGAGTGAATCAAAAATGAATTTTGATGAAGCATTACAGCAATTAGAACAAGTCGTGCGTCAATTAGAAGCAGGAAACTTACCATTAGAGCGCTCAATTGAGTTATATAAGCAAGGAATGTTGCTTTCAAATGAGTGCCATCAAAAATTACAACAGATTGAATCAGAGGTTGCTAAGCTCGTGGATCCAACTGGTTCGATGACTGATTTTGAGGTATCGGGGGAATAATAGATGTTAGCACAGTATATTGCAAAACATAAAACACCATTCGATGCGTACATGATGAGTTTAATTGAAGGTGAAGCCATTCCAAACCAGTTAAAAGAATCGATGCTTTATTCGCTTTCTGTGGGTGGAAAACGATTAAGACCAATTTTGTTATTTGCTGTTTTAGATACATTAGGATTAGAGGCAACCTGTGGTTATCAAACCGCTTCTGCTCTTGAAATGATTCATACGTATTCACTTATTCATGATGACTTACCTGCTATGGATGATGATGATTTAAGACGTGGAAAACCAACTAATCATAAAGTGTTTGGTGAAGCAACTGCGATTTTAGCTGGAGATAGTTTGCTTACGCATGCGTTTAAGGTGATTTGTAGTGATGAAGGTTTATCGTTACAACAACGTTTAGAGCTTGTTTCAATGTTATCAATGGCAGCTGGGCCTATGGGAATGGTAGCTGGACAAATGTTAGATATGGAAGCAGAGACGAAGCCAATTACACTTGAACAGTTAAAGCAGATTCATGTCAATAAAACGGGACGTTTAATCGAGTTTTCAATTGTTGCCGCAGCTGTTATTGCACAGGCATCTGAAGAGACGATTCAATTGCTGCGTCAATTTGCGGGGCATGTTGGATTAGCCTTTCAAATTAAAGATGATATCTTGGATGTGGAAGGTAAAGGTGATTTAATTGGGAAAGATGTTGGAAGCGATATGGAAAATGGGAAAAGTACCTATGTTTCATTAACTTCATTAGATGAAGCTAAAGTGATGCTCAATGAAGAAATTGAAGCAGCTCTAGCGATATTAGAGGAGTTACCATATGAGACTTCATTATTAGCGGCGATCACCGATTACGTCAAAGAACGTCAAGCATAAATTAGGGGGCGATTTTTATATAATCGCCTTTTATTATGTTTAAAGTCAATGATCTACCGAGGAAAAGAAGAGGTAGTTTATAGGAATTAAGGTCGAAATATGGTATGATAAAAAGAGATAGAAAAATAGAATTTTTATCTAAAATGACAGATAATAAATATGTGAAACAAGGTTGGAGTGATTAAGATGTATGACATCGAGAAGATTACAAATCCTTCATTCATCAAGAATTTGTCAACTAAAGAAATGCAAGTGTTATGTCAGGATATTAGAACATTTTTGATTGATTCTTTATCAAAAACAGGTGGTCATGTATCATCAAATCTTGGGGTAGTAGAGTTGACAGTGGCGATGCATAAAGTGTTTAATTCGCCAGAAGATAAATTCATTTGGGATGTTGGACATCAAGTATATATTCATAAAATGTTAACGGGAAGAGCAAATCAATTTTCAACGTTAAGACAATATAAGGGATTATCTGGTTTTCCCAAGCGCAAAGAATCAGAGCATGATTGCTGGGAAACAGGACATGCTTCAACTTCGATTTCAGCAGCAGTCGGGATGGCTTATGCTAGAGATTTAAATGATGAAAATTATCACGTAGTGGCAGTGATTGGTGATGGATCCTTAACAGGTGGGATGGCTTATGAGGCATTAAACCATATCGGTCATACGAATAAACGTTTAATTGTCATCATTAATGATAATGAAATGGCCATTTCACCAAATGTAGGGGCGCTTCATAATATTTTTGGAAGTATTCGTACGAATGAATCGTACTTAAATACGAAACGTCGTCTGAAAAAGTTATTGAAAAATACGCAATTATTAAATCGTGTGATGTATCGTGCGAAAGGAAGTTTAAAACGTTTTGTTATCGGTGAGACACCATTTGATGCGATGGGATTCAAGTATTTTGGACCCGTAGATGGACATAATCTAGATGATTTAATTAAAAATTTAAACTTTGCTAAAAAAGCAGACAAGCCAGTCATTGTTCATGTGAAAACGAAAAAGGGAAAAGGTTATTCGTTTGCAGAAGCAGATAAAGTTGGAACGTGGCATGGTGTTGGGAAGTTTAATAAAGAAACGGGTGAAGTTTCAGTTCATAAAAAAGAAAATTGTGTTTCTTGGAGTAAATTAATGTGTAACGGATTAATTGAGTTAACTAAACATGACTCACGCGTTTCAGTGATTACACCTGCTATGATTAATGGCTCAGCATTAAATGATTATCAAATGCTTTACCCTGATCGATTAATAGATGTAGGGATTGCAGAAGAACATGCGGTAACAATGGCTGGTGGAATGGCAACTCAAGGAATGAAGCCATTTGTTTCCATTTACTCAACGTTTTTTAAGCGTGCGTTTGACCAAGTTCACCATGATGTTGCAAGACAAAATTTAAATGTTGTATTTGGCGTGGATCGTGCAGGAATTGTAGGGGCTGATGGAGAAACTCACCAAGGGCTATATGATATTCCAATGTTACGCCCCATTCCCAATATGACAATCATGATGCCGAAAGATGCGAAAGAAGCGTATGATTTATTGTATACGGCATATGAAATTAATGGACCAGTTGCGATTCGTTATCCGCGTGGTGATGTTTTCAATGTGGTACCACATTATGAGTCGTGGCAATCAGTACCTGTTGGTTCTTGGACGACGCTTAAATCAGGAGCAGATGCTTATCTTCTTTCGATGGGACCGATTCTTGATGATTTAGTTCAATTAGCGGAAGATTTAAGTGAAGCCGAAGGAATTAACGTTGGAGTGATTAATACCCGCTTCATTAAGCCACTAGATACTCGTCTTTTAGATGAGTTAGCAAAACTTGAGGTTCCGCTCATTGTTTATGAAGAGTCAGCGATGATTGGTGGACTAGGAACAGCCATTTTAGAGTATTATAATGAAACAAACCAAACAGTTAAGGTGAAACGATTAGGAGTTCCAGATGTTTATGTTCAACATGGTAGTGTCCCAGAGGTGCTGGCAGAACTCCATCTTTCATTAGATGATATTAAAGCAGAAATTAATCAAGTAATTAAAAAGTAGGTCGGTGTCAAAAAACATGAAAAAAGAACGTATTGATGTGTTATTAACACAATTAGGATATTTTAATTCACGTGAAAATGCAAAGCGTGCAATTATGGCGGGTCTTGTTTTAGTCGATCAAGAACGCGTCGATAAACCAGGAGAAAAAGTGCCTGTAGAAGCAAAAATTACGGTTAAAGGAAATGTATGTCCATATGTTAGCCGCGGAGGATTTAAACTTGAAAAAGCGATTAAAACGTTTAATATTGATTTAACCGATAAAACGATTATCGATATTGGGGCGTCAACAGGTGGATTTACGGACTGTGCCCTGCAAAATGGAGCTAAGTTATCGTATGCTGTTGATGTAGGATACAATCAATTAGATTGGAAGATGCGTCAGGATGAGCGTGTTATTTGCATGGAGCGTACGAACTTCCGATATATGACACCTGAAGACTTAAAGTTTGGAGCTCCTCAGTTTGCATGTATCGATGTTTCATTTATTTCGTTAAAAATCATTCTCCCTGTCTTAAAGCAATTACTGGCTAAAGAGGGTGAGATTGTTGCATTAATTAAACCTCAATTTGAAGCCGGAAAAGATCAAGTTGGTAAAAAAGGAATCGTTCGTGATGCTAAGGTACATATTAAAGTTATTCAAGACATTCTTGAATTTATTACAGCCCTTGATTTAAGTGTGCTTGGATTAACTTACTCGCCCATTAAAGGGGGAGAAGGAAATATTGAATTTTTAGTACATATAGGCTATAATGAAAATATGCGAACAAACGTTTACGAAAAAGATATTATTCAAATCGTAAGCGATGCACATAGTCAGTTATAGTAGGTGGTTAATATGTTATCGCATTTGTCAATTCAGAACATGGCGATTATCGAATCTTTACAATTAGATTTAAATAAAAATATGACTGTTTTAACGGGTGAAACAGGTGCAGGGAAATCAATTATTATTGATGCTATTTCTTTATTAATCGGCGATCGTGCGTCAACTGATCTTATTCGTCATCATGAAGAGATGGCAGTAATTGAAGGTATTTTTGAAATTGAACAAAATAAGCCATTAAAAGCTTATCTTTTAGAACAAAATATTCCAGTTGAAGAACAATTATTAGTTAAACGAACGATTAAACGAGTTGGAAATGGTCAGATTCGTGTTAATGGTGAATTATTATCGGCGAATCAATTAAAGGAAATTGGACAATTTTTAGTTGATATTCATGTACAGCATGATACGCATCGGTTATTCCATAACGAGTATAACTATCAATTAATTGATAATTTTGATTTAACGGAGCAAGTTAGTGTAACGAACGACGTTTATCAACAAGCACTTAAAGAATATAATCAAGCTAAACAGGCTTACATTAATTTTAAAAAGAACGCTGAAGAAATTCAAAAACGACTGGATTTAATTCTGTTTCAAAAGAATGAAATTGAGAAGGCTAACTTAAAAAAAGGTGAGCTTGAAGAGTTAGAAGAGCGTCGTCACCTCATATTGAATTCAGATAAGCTTCACAAAACATACGGTCAGATTTTACATGGTTTAAATTGCGACGGTGGGGCAGTAGAACGACTATATCAAGCATATAATGCGACGCAAACCTTAGCTAATATTGATGAAAGTCTTTCTTCTGCTGTGACGCAAATGGGTGATATTTATTATGGGTTAGAGGAGTTTGTTAATTTAATCTCATCTAAATTAGATGAATTGAATTACTATCCTGAAGAACTTGAAGAAATTGAATCGCGCCTCAATGAACTCCAACAACTCAAACGTAAATATCGTTTAGAAGTTGATGAAATCATGGCTTATTATGATCAAATTGTAACTGAACTAGCGCAGGTAGAAGATTCAGAACACTATGAGCATTCCTTGTATCAAGTTTTAGAAAAAGCGTATCATCACTTAATTGAAGCGGGAGAAGCATTAAATCAAAAACGTTTAGAAATCTCAAATAGAATTAAGACACAGCTGATTGCTGAACTACAAGACCTTCAATTATTTAATGCTCAGTTTGATATTGAATTTACACGTTTAAAAACAGATGATATGATTAATACTATTTTTTCGACACATGGAATTTATGAAATTCAGTTTTTATTAAGTACAAATAAAGGTGAGCCAATGAAACCACTGAATAAAGTTGCTTCAGGTGGTGAATTATCTCGTATTATGTTAGCTTTAAAAACGATTCTCAATCGAGGGCAATACATATCTACCATTATATTTGATGAAATTGATACGGGGGTCAGTGGTCAAGTGGCATCAAGTATCGGCTCAAAAATGAAAGAAATTGCTAATCAAAAGCAAGTTCTGTGTATCACCCATTTACCACAAGTTGCTTCACTTGCCGATCATCATATTCATGTTAGTAAATATGAAAAAGAAGGACGAACAGTGACGGCCGTTAAAAAATTAACAACAGATGAACGAATACATGAAGTTGCAAGAATGTTAAGTAGTGATAATGTGACTGAATCTGCCTTGTTAAATGCTAAACAACTCCTACAACAACTTTAATAAAAAGAATTCCAATTTTTTTATTCATTTGAACAAAAAAATTGGAATTCTTTTTTTTCTATATTTAGTGTTGAAAAAGCCATAATAATAGCGTAGTTCGTGTCGGATAAAGTTGAAAGGAGGCGCAATATGAATAAAAAAATAAATAAAAAAAGCTTTTTAGCTCATAATATATTAATATTTGTCTTCTCTTTATTAAGTATTAGCGCTCCTGCACAAGAGTATGCATGGGCACAATCTAATAATGAACAACTTTTACATATTGATGAAAAACGAAAAATCTATGAGGTTTCTTATTCTTCAAGTGAAGAATCGACACCAGTTAACCAAACTGAAGGACGCTATATGTTAATCCCGGGTGGTGACGCGATTGGGATCAAAATTCAGACAGATGGTCTTGTGGTGGTAGATACGTATCAAGTCAATACAGCAGAAGGAACTATTAATCCAGCTAAAGATGCTGGGATTATGAAAGGTGATTTAATTTTAGCAGTTAATAATCAGAAGGTTTCAACGATTGAGGAGTATAAAGAGCAGCTTTTACTCGCAGAGCAAAGTAAACAAATGATTTTAACCATTAACCGTCAAGGAAAGACATCACATTTAACTGTTCACCCTGTGATCTCTACAGATGGAGTGATGACAACTGGGCTATACTTAAGAGATAAATTAGCGGGAATCGGAACTTTAACTTTTATTGATCCGAATTCACATAAATATGGAGCATTAGGTCATGAAATAATCGATCAAGATACGAATCAGTTAGTTAGTATAAAAAATGGTGAAATTATTAATTCGAATGTAGTTTCTGTTCGTAAAGCAACAAGTGGTAAACCTGGTGAAAAAGTCGCCGACATCTTATTTGATGATAAGTTAGGGACATTAGAAAAAAATAATAATTTTGGTATTTATGGTGTTATGAGTTCAGAGTTACATAATCAAAAAGATTTAATGCCCATTGCTTATATTAATGAAGTAAAAGCAGGTCCCGCACAAATTTTAACTGTCTTAAATGGAAATAAAGTGGAAGCGTTTGATATTAATATTACCGAAGTTAATATGCAAACACAAAAAGCAATAAAAGGAATTAAATATACGGTAACAGATGAACGTTTAATCAATCAAACAGGTGGAATTGTCCAGGGGATGAGTGGAAGCCCTATTATTCAAGATGGTAAAATTGTTGGTGCTGTGACTCACGTTTTAGTTCATGATTCAACGATGGGATATGGTATCTTTATTGAATGGATGTTACAAGAGTCGGGAATCAACTATCGTAGCGAAGAAGCACAATCTGATGCAGCCTAATAAGTGAGATTCGTTTTTTCGACATAATCAGACAACAACAAGATAAACTAAACCGAAACGAAATAAAAGACAAAACATGATAAAAAATATTTGTCGAATATATTTATGAAAATTTATAATCTCTCAAAAAATGAGAAGTAATTATTGAAAAATGTAAGGAACTGTAATTTAATAGATATATAACCGGAAAAATTAGGGGGCCAAAAAATGAATAAATTAAAAGTTCTATTAGCTGACGACAATAAAGAATTAATAACGGTATTATCTGAGTATATTTCCTTACAAGAGGACATGGAAGTTGTAGAAGTAGCGGGAAATGGAAATGAGGTATTATCTGTTTTAAGACAACGCGACATCGACATTTTATTATTAGATGTTGTTATGCCTGATCTAGATGGGGTAAGTGTATTAGAAGAATTAAAAGAAAATCCAACCCTATATAAACGTCCACGACATATTATTATGTTTACTGCATTCAATCAAGAGAAAATCATGATGCGTGCTGCTGAATTAGGGGCATCGTATTTCATTATGAAACCATTTGAAATTAATAAAATTGTTAAAATCATTCGTGATATTAATGTTCGTTTCGATACGACAGAAGTATCAAAGCCGGTCAACCATTTATATGGAAATCGTCCAGCAGTAAAAGAGTTTGATTTAGAGTCAGAGATTACAAATATTTTACATGAAATGGGTGTACCAGCACATATTAAAGGGTACTTATACTTACGAGAATCAATCAATATGGTTTATAATGATATTGAACTTCTTGGATCAATTACAAAGGTATTGTATCCAGACGTGGCTAAAAAATATAAGACAACAGCTTCACGTGTTGAACGTGCAATTCGTCATGCGATTGAAGTGGCATGGAACCGTGGAAATATCGAAGCTATTTCAAATATCTTTGGGTATACAGTAAGCGTTTCAAAATCAAAACCAACAAACTCAGAGTTTATTGCGATGATTGCAGATAAACTACGTTTAGAACATAAAAATAAAGTTGCATCTTAATTGTCTAATCCTTGAGCATTGAGTTCCAATGCTCTTTTTTTTATAGTATTCACCATCGTTGTACTTTTATCATATATTAATTCAGAATGGAAGTAACTCACATCAAGAGACTAACATGACTGAAAATGATAATGAAAGGAGGAATAAGATGATTGATGAATAAACTTCATCAATCTCTTAAAAGAGAAGATGGGATATTATAAAATTCATACTTATCAATTAACGTGTGATTGTCCATATTGTCAACGAATTCGTTCATCAAACGCATCCGTGCAATCGAATACAGAGGTGGCACAAGAAACCAGTCATGAGTTAATGAGACAAACGGCTCGACAAGATACATCCGAAGGCAATTTAATCACCTTGAACAATGCCTTTACACAGGCACCTATTACAGTTGGTGGAGAAGTGGTTTATGTACCGAAAGTATTAGGACCTAAAAAAGAGGAATTGCGTGGGGTTTGGATTACAACGGTACGTAACAATGACTTTCCTAGTAAGGCAGTTTATGAGAATGGGTTTAATCTGGAATTATTTAAATCTGAATTTTTAGCAATTCTTCGTCGCTGTAAAGCATTAACTTTAAATGCAATCTTTTTTCAAGTTCGACCTGAAGGAGATGCCTTTTATGAATCAGGTGTCAATCCATGGAGTGCTTACTTAACAGGTGAACAAGGCGTGAAACCCGATTGGGGTGACTTTGATCCCTTAACATGGATGATTGAAGTGACCCATCAAGAAGGGATTGAATTTCATGCCTGGTTTAACCCGTACCGCTTAACACCAGTGGGTGATCCAAACTCAACGAAACAAAGTCTATTAAATTCATTGAGTGATACACATTATGCGAGACGTCATCCTGATTGGGTTTATTATTTTAATCGTCAAATCTATTTAGATCCAGGTGTTCCAGAAGTTCGTGAGTTTATTGTTCAAACCGTCATGGAAGTTGTTCAAAACTATGCCATTGATGCCGTACATTTTGATGATTACTTCTATCCGTATTCATATGAAGCAGAAGTTAATGGACAGCCAACGGTCATTAGCTTTGCTGATGAAAGTCCAGATTATGCGACTTATGAAGCTAATCATGAACCTAATCAAGATATCGATACCTGGCGAGAACAAAATATTAATCAGTTAGTCTACACATTATCACGCACCATTCATGAATATGGTGTTGAAAATGGAAAAAGTATTGCATTTGGAATCAGTCCATTTGGGGTTTGGGCCTCAGCTGAAGAAACGGAGGGCGTAGGTTCGAATACTTCATCAGCCCAGTTATCCTCTTTAAGTGAATACGTGAATTCAAAACTATGGGTGGATGAAGAATGGTTAGATTATATTGTGCCACAAAATTATTGGTCATTGTCAGATTCTCTTTCATCGTTTGCGGAAGTAGCTGCCTGGTGGAATAAAGTGGTTGGGAATTCTCGTACCCAACTTTATATGGGATTAGGTTTATATCTTTATAATGAAGACTATCAGCACCCAGCTTGGCAAAATCCTGAAGAAATCGTCGACCAAATACGTTATCTTCGCACCCTTTCTGATAATGATGGTTATGTGTTCTTTACTTATCATAATTTAATTGCTTATGATAATAATGAGCCCGGTCAACAAGTGTTAAATCAGGCTCTTTCTCGTTTAGAAAATGAAGTCTTAACCACTTATAGTCTTGTACCCCCTCGACCATGGTTACAAATGCGTGTGACTAATCCGGTACAAAATTTAATGGTGACACCATGTGATGAAGAATGTACTTTAATTCAATTTGAAGATTCACTTGAAAATAATAGTCAATACTATGTGATCTATCGGGTTCCTCGAGCAAGATATCGTGAAACGATCGATTTTTCAGATGCAAGTTATATTTTAGATGTCATTGGAAAAAATAAAGGAGAAGTTGTTCAACATTATACAGATACAACTGCTGATCCAAATGCCGTTTATACTTATGCGGTCACCGCGTTATCACAAGCGCAAGTAGAATCAAGCCCTGTTTCATTTGTATATATTCCTTAAATAAAAAAAATCATTTACTAAGTCAGTAAATGATTTTTTTTTATTAAAAGAAAGGCATATCGCGAAGATTGATAATACTTACGATTAATGAAATTAAAGGGACAACGACGAATGATAATGCTAAAATTAATAATAAGATTTTTGTGCCCTTCATCTTGTTTAAATTATGTTGTGCTTTTTTAGCCATACTAAATTCACCTCATAGACAAAATTTGCTATAATGTATACTGTAACTTAGTCTATTATAATATAAATGCTTAGAAAAAGGAAGAGGATTTAACTTTGGGAACGCCGATATTTAGAATTATATTCCATATTGACTTAAACGCTTTCTTCGCTTCGTGTGAAACGATATTACGACCAGAATTGCAAAACTTACCGTTGGCTATTACAGGTGAGAAGTCTTCGAAGCGTGGAATTGTGGTTACTGCAAATTATGTTGCTCGTCAATATGGGGTTCATAGTGCCATGCCACTGATGCAAGCTAAAAAAAAGTGTCCACATTTAGTGGTTGCATCGGCGAACTTTGATTTATATCGAAAAATATCTCAGCAATTTATTCAGTTATTACATGAATATAGTGATCAAGTTGAAAAGGCATCCATTGATGAGGCGTATGTGGATGTCACTCACCTTTATCAAGAGATTCACCCGCTTCACTTAGCACAACAAATTCAACAACGCATATTCAATGAATTAAAGATTGGATGCAGTATTGGTATCGCACCGAATAAGTTTTTAGCAAAGATGGCTTCTGATATGAAAAAGCCGAATGGGATAACGGTTTTAAGGAAACGAGATTTGCCACACATCCTATGGCCGATGCCGATTGAGGAGATGTTTGGGGTAGGTAAAGCCTCTTCACCTAAATTAAAGCAATTAGGGATAAATACAATTGGCGACTTGGTGCATTATAAAGACGTTGATAAAATTGAGCAACTCTTTGGGCATCATGCACTCAAATGGATTGAGAATGCAAAAGGAAATGATCAAAATCCAATCAACCCAAATAAGTATGAAGTTCCATCTAGCATCGGTCATTCGACGACCTTTTCTAAAGACTATTGTTTTGATGAGGAAATAAAAGCAGAGGCCAAGCGAATGTGTATTAAGACGTCGAATCGATTAAAAAAATATGGTTTATACGCTAAGACGATTAGTATTCAATTAAAAGATACGTCATTTAAACAAATCACACGGAGTCAAACGGTTCAAGTTCCGATTCAAAGTGTCAATGAACTCTATCCAATCATTGAAGAGCTATTTGATGAACATTGGGAAGGACAAGCCCTGCGCTTAATTGGAGTGAATACGACGAATTTAGTCAATACGAATAAAGTGACTCAACAATTAAATCTCTTTAATTATCAGTCGTTTGCGAGTGAAGAGAAGTTAAACCAAACCATTCAACAAATAAAAACAAAACATGGCACCCATCTTATTCAAAAAGGGATTCAGAAAGGACAAAAGTGATTATGAAAAAATTGGAAGAAAAACAATTAACAAGTCAGGAGTATTACCGCAACTCATTTTTAAAGGTGACAGAGGATGAGGTCATTTTACCGAATGATAAACAGGCCAAACGTGTCGTTGTTCATCATCCAGGAGGAGTAAATTTAATCGCCCTAGATGAGGCGAATCGTTTAATGTTAGTCGAGCAATATCGTTATCCGATTGAAAAAGCGACCTTGGAAACACCAGCTGGTAAAATTGAACCCGGAGAAGAAACTAGTGTGACAGCTAAGCGTGAATTAGAGGAGGAGACAGGCTACACGTGTGAATCGTTAAAAATGATTGGTCGTTTCGCCACGTCACCAGGTTTTTGTAATGAATATATTGAAAACTTTTTAGTCATTAATCCCCAAAAGCTAGATTATGAAGTGGCTGGAGATGAAGACGAATTTATTAATTTATATCATGTTACAAAAGAGGAAGCCTTAAAGTTCGTAGAGGAAGGGCGTATTTGTGATTTTAAAACGATTTATGCGATTCAATACTTGATCCTTCATCATCAGTGGTAATCAGCATTCTTAAACTGACAAGAGTTGTCATAGGGGGAGAAACCATCGTTAAATTAGAACATATCATTGAGGAATATTAAGCGAATGTGTCGGCAGTCTTTGATTTTAAAAAATAACCATAAATCTTTACTATTTTTTAGCATAGTTTCTCTTTTTCTTTCATAAAGTTAGAAAAGAAAGGGGGAAGTGCTCATGGTCGCACAAAAACGTCGCAAAAAATCGTTCTCTTATGTCTTATATGTCATGTATGTTCTACTACTACTCGTCATCATTGGTGATATTATTGGGTCTTCACTTTATATTAAATTGGAACAATCGTCACAAAGTTTAATGGTGAACTATGTGAATGAAAATATTAATGCGTTTGATCAAACTCAATGGTCATTTAATCAATTATTTTATAAACAATTCATGTATCAAGGAAGTATGTGGGTGTTAGGATTAACTGTCATTGGTGTCGTCGTCAATTTGTTTTTAGTTTTCTTAAAAGGAGTCATCGCTGGATTTAATGTCTTCTTTATCTTTCAAACATTAGCACCTATGCAAGCCATTTGGACAAGTTTTCTTTGGTTAATTCAGTATTCACTTATTTTAGGTGTTACCATTTTAAGTGGTTATTTTAGTGTTCGTTTTGTAATTATGGCGGTCAAAATTATTTTCTTTAAGAAAAATACGACTCTTTTAAAAAAGCATTTACTATATTACTTTTATCAGTTATTCATTATTATGGTTTTAACATTGGTGACTTCAGGAGTGACGTACTTAATCCAACCGATTGTCTACCATCAGTTTGAAAAAGCAGGTCAAGCTCAGCCCGTAGAACAGTCAGCTGATGACTTTATTTCGACGTCTTCTGATGCGACATCAAATCTAATGTTGCAAATAAATATTAATTTTGAAAGAGAAGTGTTATAATAAACTATAACTAAATTTAGATTTTAATAGCAAGATGGTGAAAAAATGACACAACTTTCAAAATATGAAGCAATGATCGTTAAATCAGGTTCGAAATTAACAAAACAGCGTAAACAAATTTTAAAAGTCATTGTTGATCATTCAGATGAACACTTTTCTGCCGAAACGTTATATGATTTAGTGAGACATATTGACAGCTCGATTGGAATTGCAACCGTCTATCGAACGTTGGAGCTGTTTGAAAAGCTAAAAATTGTTCGCAACGTTAAAATAAAAAATGATGGGGTTAATTATTATGATGTAATTGATTTAGATGAGCAAAATCATTTTCATCACCATTTAATTTGTACCACGTGTAATCGCATCATTGAAATTGCGGATGAATTAGAAAGTTATGAGGCCTTTATCAAAGAAAAGTATGGATTTAATGTCACTGATCATGACCTAACCCTTTATGGAACATGCGCATCATGTCAAGAATCAAAGGAATGTTAAGAGCTTTTACTTAAGTAGAAGTTCTTTTCTTTTTAAGGAGAGAAATAGATGAACTATCAAATGGAATTGGACGGATTTTTAACATATTTAATGATTGATCGTGGATTAAGCTTAAATACAAAAGAGAATTATGAACGAGACTTAAGAAGTTACTTAAGCTTTATCAAACAGCAATCTGTTGAGCAACTCAATCAAATTGAGCGCGAGCAGATTCAGCTTTACTTGATTGAACTATATGAGCGAGGGCTCAATACTAAGTCAGTCGCTCGTCATTTGTCAGCGATTCGGGCGTTTCACCAGTATTTAATTATTGAGAAAGTTTGTGTGAAAAATCCATGTGATTTAATTGAAAGCCCGAAGTTAACACGTGATTTACCGGAAATTCTAAGTATCGAGGAAGTCGATGCATTACTTGAAAGTTTTAAACAAGATACACCAGGAGACCTTCGAAATCGAGCGATGGTCGAATTATTATATGCCTCAGGTCTTCGTGTCACTGAACTTTTGAATTTAAGACTTGAAGATTTACATTTATCGATGCAATTTATTAAATGTCAAGGAAAGGGAAATAAGGAACGAATCGTTCCGATTGGTGAAGTAGCTGCTGAGGTGCTAGATCTTTATTTAACAATTGCCCGACCTAAACTTTTAAAGAAACCGACAGATGTCTTGTTTTTAAATCGTTTCGGTGAGATGATGACACGCCAAGGTTTTTGGAAAATTTTAAAAAAACAAGCTCAACTGGCGGGGATTACAAAAGAATTATCTCCCCATAAGCTTCGCCATTCCTTTGCCACACATCTAATTGAAAATGGGGTCGATTTACGTTTAGTACAAGAAATGTTAGGGCATTCTGATATTGCAACGACTCAAATTTATACGCATATTAGTAAAGATCATTTACGTGGGGTATTTGAGCAAGCGCATCCACGAAGCGGGAAAACAAGTGCTGAAAATGAAGGCTTTTTCTCGCAAAGTTTGGAAAAATGAAATATAATAAATAAGTAAACGGGATTGATTAATACTAAGTTTGTATTAGTTTGTACGTTAGAAAGGAAGTTATTTATGAAGTATAATCGTATATTTTTAGTTATTATGGACTCTGTAGGGGCTGGGGAATTACCAGATGCAAAAGATTATAATGATACAGGGGCAAATACGTTAAAACATATTGCAGAGACTGCTAAAGGATTAAATATGCCTCATATGCAAGCATTAGGACTAGGAAATTTAACTGAAATTGAAGGTGTGGCACCGATTCGACCAGAAAAAGGATATTATACGAAGTGTGAAGAGTTATCAGTAGGGAAAGATACGATGACTGGACACTGGGAAATCATGGGGCTTAAAATTACAGAACCGTTCCGTACCTTCACGGACACGGGATTCCCTAAAGAGTTAATTGATGAATTAGAGGCGCGTACAGGTCGTAAAGTAATTGGAAATAAATCATCATCTGGAACGGAAATTTTAGATGAATTGGGAGAGCAGCACATGACAACAGGTGATATCATCGTTTATACATCAGCGGATTCTGTGCTACAGATTGCAGCTCATGAAGGTGTTATTCCAGTTGAAGAGTTATGGAATATGTGTAAGGTTGCACGTGAGATCACAATGAAAGAAGAATGGAAAGTTGGACGTATTATTGCACGTCCATTCGTTGGGCCGAAAAGAGGGGAATTCAAACGTACACCAAATCGTCATGATTATGCGTTAAAGCCATTCGGACGTACGGTCTTAAATGAATTAAAAGATGCAGGTCAAGAAGTGATTGCGATTGGTAAAATCAATGATATTTATGTTGGAGAAGGTGTAACAGAAGCTATCTTAACGAAATCAAATGAAGATGGAATGAATCAATTATTAAATGTGATGAAACGTGACTTCAATGGATTAGCCTTCTTAAACTTAGTTGATTTTGATGCGATGTATGGACATCGTCGTGACCCATTAGGATATGCGAAATGTTTAGAAGAATTTGATGTTCAATTAGGAGAGGTGTTATCAGAAATGAAAGCAGATGATTTATTAATTATCTCTGCTGATCACGGAAATGATCCAATTGCATCAGGAAGCGATCATACACGTGAGTATATCCCAGTCATTATGTATTCACCATCGATGCAAGCAAGTGGAGAGTTACCAATTGGTAAATCATTTGCTAACATTGGAGCAACAGTGGCCGAAAACTTTGATGTAGAAATTCCCGCCATTGGAGAAAGTTATTTAAATCAATTAAACTAATTTGAAAAACTCAAGGGTAACCTTGAGTTTTTATTCAGAAGTAGACATGGTTTTAAATTTTTATTAAAATAAAGAAAAGCTTTAATGTAAGAGGGTGAGAAATATGGAATCAGTAACACGTCGCGAGGCGATTTATGAGACGTTATCGAAGGCCATCCAACCAATCAAAGGTAGTGAATTGGCTAAAATGTATCAAGTGAGCCGTCAAGTTATTGTGCAAGATATCGCATTATTACGTGCGAAAGGAATCCAAGTAGTGGCAACTCCTTCTGGATATATGATTCAAGAACCTGTAGCCTCAGGTCTTTTGAAAACGATTTGCTGTAAACATGGACATACAATTGAAGAGTTACAAAAGGAATTAGAGTTAATTATTTCGTATGGTGGAAAAGTGATTGATGTGATTGTTGAACATCCGGTTTACGGTGAGATTCGAGTCGTTTTAAACTTAAATTATTTAAAGGATGTCAAAACGTTTATTGAAAAAGTGAGTCAAGCTCAAACAAAGCCTCTATCTTTGTTAACAGAGGGGATTCATTATCATACGTTAGAAGTCGAAAATGAACAGATGTATGAAGAGATTATCAACGAATTAAAACAACATCATTTCATTCATGAGCGATTGAAATAATAAATAGGATAAATTTATCATTAATGAATTTCATGGCTTGGTCATGAAATTTTTTGAAAAATTTAGTGACAAGACATCGATATATATAAGGGCGATTGAAGTGAAGAATAATTTGATTTCAACGTTAAATTGAATTGGATTGCTGCCACTTTAGTGGTGAGAACTATTATTATTAAAATAGGAACACTTTTAAACCTTTCTTTCTAACTGAAGTGGGAGGAGTTGAGAAAGTCTTCATGGCAGCTGCTATTGGAGTAGGGGTCACTTATGCTTAAAATGCTAAGCTACTTGTAATTTTGCACGTTATTGTTCCTGTTGTTTTTAGTTTAGTCGTTTCAAAAGTAATGCATCAAAAAGGATTAATTGAGCAAGCTGATTTAAAATGATGTTTAAATTAAATGCGATTAGAGGCTATTTCTCATCAGAAATAGTCTTTTTCTATTAAAATTTTAAAAAAATAATGAACTTTTTATCCGTTTGTGTGTCTTATTAGTGAGAGAAAAAGTTTCAGGAAGCTATAAAAATAGCAATGAACTTTTTTAAATGGAGGGACCTCATCATTCAAGTAATCTAGTTTTAATAAGTAGAGAGGAAAAAATAAATAACAAAATGAGGTCTAGAGGGTGAAAGAGGGTGAGAGTTTTGGATGAGGAGCAACTCGTCAGACGAGCTAGAGATGGTGATCGACACTGTTTAAATATTTTGTTCGATATGCATTATAAAATGCTTTTTGGCTATTTAATTAAATTGTGTGGAAATGTTCATTTGGCAGAAGATTTAGTACAAGAGTCATTATTAAAGGCAACGCTAAATATAAAAAAATTTCGAGGTGATTGTAAATTTTCAACCTATTTAATTCAAATTGCAACAAATTGTTATAAAAATGAAGTCCGAAAACAACAACGGATGATTTATGATGAGGAGGCGTTGCAGCATTTGAGTGTTAATGCTGAAGGTGAAGTGTTTACTCAATTACAATTTAGAGAGGCATTAGACACCTTACAACAAATGAATGAGGAACAACGAGTGAGCTTCATTTTGAGGCATTATTATGGTTACAGCATTGAAGAAATATCAACTTATTTTAATGTCGCTCACGGAACAACGAAGTCAAGAATCCATTCTGTGATTCAATCGATGAGAAAAAAATTATTAGAATAGGAGGAATAGTTATGGAGTGTTTGAAAGATGAAAAATTAGAAGAAGCGGGATTGATTCATAAAATTGATACGTTAAAAATTATCCAAGAGGCCAATCAACAACAAATCAAGAAACGTCAAAAACAATTAAAACTTTTGATTATACTTATGATTGGATGTTGCTTTTTTGGGCAATGGATTTGGTTTGAACTCTTTGGATTTCAAAAAGAAGTGTTTTTAATAGGTGGGGGGTATCTTTTAATAGGAACCATTATTTTGTTAGTTCGTGTCTTAGTTGAGGGAGGAAATGTATTGTGATAATCGTAACTTTACTGATGTGTTTATTCTTATTTGTTTGTATTTGTTTTGGAATTGGTCAAGTTGTTTGGATTTATTTAGATGCTAAAGAACGAGGAGATCGTTTGAAGATTGTTTGGGCTCTTTTTGCGGTATTTCCTATTTTTATACCTTATTTATTACCCCTACCACTTATTGTTTATTTACTTATTAGTCGTAGCTATGCGTCTTCATGTCCAACTTGTAATGAAAAAATTAGACCAGATTATGTCACTTGCCCACGTTGTGGTCAACACTTAAAAGAAAAATGTTTAAATTGTGGACGTTCAATTGAAAAAAGTTGGAATTATTGTCCGAGCTGTTCAAAAGAGTTATAAAATAAAGGAGAAAAAGAGATGAAGATTATTTTAAAATATAAAAAAACATTTATAGCAGTTGTGATGGTGTCTCTTTTGCTTGCAATTTTACCCGCTATATCGATGTGGATGTTTGGGGTTATGTGTGAGCAGGACACGATGGTAGAGATGTTTAATGGCTATCTAAATGATTATGATTACCAAAGTTCACTTCCAGAAGATTATGTCTATCAAGCAGTGAATTTAAAGATGGATTCAACAGCTAATCTAGAACACCCAAGTTGGAATGGTAACCAAGTTCAGTTGACAAAAGAAGAAACGTTTTCTAAAATAAAAAGTAAACAATTGATGGTACAGGAATGGTATTTAAAAGAAGGGACTACTCTTAAATGGAGAGCAACGGGTAACGTAGAAGAAGGTTATGCAGAATATTGTTTATTAAGTGAAAATGGGGTAGAGGAGTATTTAGCGATTGGTGGAGAAGGCGAATTTAAGATCGAAAAATCAGGGAATTATGGAGTTTTATTAAATGCTAATTTTTTTAAAGGTAGTGCAACCATTCATTTAGATCTCATGAAGTAAAACACCTTTCATAGTTATTCATGATAATAAAAAAGCAATCGATAATGGATTGCTTTTTTTATGAGTGATGAATAAATGAGGCATTAACTGGGTAGAGTAGAGTGGAATGTTGAAATTTAAAGGTGATATTGATGAGACGCTGGATTCATAGTTTAATGATACTATATTCAATCTTAGGTTTATGCCAACTTCAACCCCTGATTCAAGAAAGTGAGCAATTGGCTTCTCAATGGGTAGAAATTGTACAAGGAGAGGTAAAGGGAAGTATTGTGGGAGAGGATGGAAAGCCAGTCATTGCTCAATTGAGGTTTTTTGATAGTGATGGAGCACTCATTAAGCGAATTCAAACGGATATAGACGGAAACTTTGAAATCCTATTAGATGAAGGCCATTATAACTTAGAAGTATCTAAGGGTTATGAATATGAGATGAAACAAGTGCCGATTGAAGTAAAGAAAGAAAATCCTCTTAATTTAAAGTCGATAAGTCTTACACGATTAATGGATTGGACAGCTAAAAGTTATTTGTGTGGTGATTTACATCAACACTCTCAGTTTAGTGATGATGGACTTAATACAGTTGAAGAAGTTCTAATTGCAAATCTGGCCAATGGTTTAGATTTTGGAGCAATCGCCGATCATAACACAGTGGATGGAAATGACGAATGGCTATCATTATCACAAAAGCTAAGTTATTTAGCGATTCCAGCACAAGAGATTACAACAAATCAGGGACATTACTTAGCTTTAAATACGTCGAATTTAATTGATGTGACCGCTCTTACTTCCGAAGATGAAATAGATCAAATGATTGATGAAACTCATCATCAAGGTGGGATGATACAAATTAATCATCCAGGAAGAAATTTCCCATTTTGGAACGTAGGGGGGCAATTTGATGCGATAGAAATTTGGAATGGACAGGCCATGCCACCCATTCCGAATTTGAACGATATTGATGAAGAATTTGCATATAATCAAATAAGTAAACAGAAGTGGTTTGATTTATTGTCAGAAGGAGCTAAACTAACGGCACTTGGTAACTCAGACAATCATGATATTAGTAGTGAAAGTATAACGGCACCAATTAGTGAAAATGAGCAGTTTAATGAATGGATTGCCCAAGGATTATATAATGGAAATCCTAGAAACTATGTAAAAGTAGAGGAAGAGAGTGTTGAGGGCATTTTAAAAGGAATTAAAGAAGGACATGTTTTTATTACAAATGGTCCGTTAATGGATGTAACGTTAAATGAAGCAACTTTTGGTGATCGAGTGGTTAATACGAATGAAGTAGAAATTTCGTATCTTATCGCTTCTAATCAGGGCTCATTAGAATCATTAAATGTCATCGCAGATGGGCAAGTGATTGAAACCATTCCATTAGCGGAAGATGTTCCGACACTTGGAACCATTAATTTAAATTTGTCAAACTATCAATGGGTTGTGTTCGAAGTGATTAGCAAATCTTATGAGTATGCGATTTCAAACCCAATTTATTTAAAATGATAAGAAAAAAATAAGCCAAAAGTCGTCGAAGTATTGAATATTGTGTAAATTTTCAGTAAAATAAAATTAAGTAAAAATAAATGGAGGTACATGATGGTTAAACATATCGTTATGTGGAAGATTCAAGGTGTTAATGGTCAATCTAAAGAAGAGACTGCACAAGAAATTAAGCGTACATTAGAAGATTTAAATGGAAAAATCGAAGGATTAATTCATTTAGAAGTTGGAATTGATTTCTTACAATCAGATGCATCTTATGATGTTGTTTTATATTCAGAGTTAGCAAACAAAGAGGCATTAGATTTTTATCAAAATCATCCACTACATGTTAAAGCAGCAACAGAGGTTGTTAAACCAGCTGCGACTTCTCGCATTGTCGTTGATTACGAAATGTAATAAATAACAAGCAATGACGACTTGTTGTTATTGCTTGTTTTTTAGTGGAGAAAGGTGAGATGACTTGTCGGTTATCGAAAATTTAAT
The DNA here is from genome assembly GCF_025594995.1 of Turicibacter sp. GALT-G1. NCBI lineage: Bacteria > Bacillati > Bacillota > Erysipelotrichia > Erysipelotrichales > Turicibacteraceae > Turicibacter > Turicibacter sp. GALT-G1. The sequence continues at coordinate 1,085 of NZ_JAMQUS010000007.1, read as the reverse complement.
ATAATGACAGAATAAGTAGAATTCACTTTGATCTACCATTTTAACTAAAGGGAGAGGCTAGCAAGCATGAAAAACAATCAAGAAGCATATAACTTAGTCTTTGGTATATCAATTTATGATATTTTTGGATTTACAAATATGAACTATCGTTCTCATGATTCAAATCCTGGACGTGTGAAAGTATCCTTTGGAGGAGTATGTCGTAATATCGCCGAAAATATGGCTCGTGTCGGTGCGAATACGAAGTTTATTTCTGTATTAGGAAATGATGAAAAAGGAAAGAGTATCTTAGAACATTCAAAACTAATGAATGTGGATATGTCTGATTCACTTATTGTTGAAGGAGCTTCAACACCAACATATGTTGCGATTTTAGATGAGCATGGTGAAATGGTTTCTGCGATTGTTGATATTAATGTTGATCACCATATCACGGAAGCGTTTATTGATTCAAAAGCGTCAGTTATTGAAGAAGCAGAATATATGTTCTTTGGTGCTGATAATCCTGAAATTCTTGAATATATTGTAAAAAAATATGAAGGTAAAACAAAGTTTGTTTTAGACCCAGTATCTGCTGCGAAAGCAGTAGAGGTTAAACATTTATTACCTTACTTCCATACCGTTAAACCGAATCGTCATGAAGCAGCAGTTTTATGTGGATTTGAGATTAATACAGTTGAAGATGTTCGTAAAGCAGGTCAGTATTTACTTTCATTAGGTGTGAAACATGTCTTTATTAGTTTAGATGCTGATGGTGTCTATTATTGTACAGCTGATGAAGAAGGAATTGTTAAACCGAATCGTGTAGAGGTCATCAACGTAACAGGTGCTGGTGATTCGTTTATTGCAGGTGTAGGTTATGCGTATTTAAATCAGTTATCAATTTTAGAAACAGTTAAATTAGCACAAACCATGTCAATCATTACAATTTCACACGAAGAAACGATTCATCCGGAGATGGCAGTTGATTATGTTAAGGAAAAAATAGATGCTATTGAATGGACTGTTACAACATTCTAAAATCTTATAGACCTTTGAAAAAAGATGTCGTTATTTATAACGACATCTTTTTTATGTGCGCCCGG